>NZ_BAABJQ010000021.1:0-176494 GCF_039543385.1 Rugosimonospora acidiphila | reverse complement strand
GGTCGCCGGTCGCCGGTCGCCGGTCGCCGGTCGCCGGTCGCCGGTCGCCGGTCGCCGGTCGCCGGTCGCCGGTCGCCGGTCGCCGGAACTTTTTCTGGGGCGGTGGCGTGGGCCGCGCCCGCCGCGCGCGGCGGTCGCCGGTCCCGCGCGCTCGGGTGCCGCCTCACCTGCGGATGCGCCCGTCGTGGCACCCACCGGCGGGGAACCGTCCGAAGTGGACCATGCCCCCGCGGATGGCGCGCGGCGGGTCAAGAAGTCGCCCCGGCATCCATGCCGTTACAAGTCCGTGTCTAGACATCGTTGTCCCGGGCGAGTTACGGTCTCCCCGCTAGGCCGGGAGGGCGAGCATTCATGGACTTCACGGATAAGACACGACTCTGGTCCGAAGGTAACCACGTTTACGCTGGTAAAGCCCGCATCACCGCGATGACCGACGGCGTTGAGCTGCAGGTCGAGGCGGGCACCCAGGCCACTGGCGTGCGGATCGTGAGCGACCAGGCTCAGACAACGTTGGTACGGATCGAGGTTCCGCTCGGCGACGGGATCGGGTACTGGCACCCGTCCGCAGGGTGGGAGCGCCCACTGCCGGCGGACTGGGAGGGTGACTGGCGGCGGATCGGCCTGGTCGACTCGGCCGTGGCCGGCTGCCTGTACGACCCCGCGGGCCGATCGCTGCTCGCCTTCGCCAGCGACCGCGGCGACGCCACCACCTGGCTGCGGTTCGGTGTCTCGGAGACCTCGGCCAGGTTTGGTGTGTGGCTGGCGATGCCGCTGGCCGCCGGCGAGGAGTGCCGGTTGCGCGTCGAGGCGCCGGGGCGCACCGCCGACGAGACGCTGCGCGCGCTGGCCCGGTGGATGCCCGGCACCGCCGACGCCCTGCCGACCCCGGAGGCCGGCCGCGCCCCGGCGTACTCGACCTGGTACTCGATGCACCGCGGGGTGACCGCCACCGGCGTGGAGGCGGAGGCCGCGATCGCCGCGGAGCTGGGCTGCGGCCTGGTACTTCTGGACGACGGTTGGCAAGCGCTTTCCGATGGCGTCAAGTACTCCGGCTGTGGCGACTGGACCCCCGATCCGGCGAAGTTCCCGGACTTCACCGGGCACGTCCGCGCCGTACGGGAGCTGGGGCTGCGCTACGTCGCCTGGATCGCACCGCTGCTGCTGGGCGAGCACAGCCTCGCTCACGGCTCGCTGCGCGGCCTCGCGCCGCACCGGGTGCCCCGGCTGGCGTGCCAGGTGCTGGATCCTCGGCACGACAAGGTGCGCGCTTTCGTCATCGAGCGCTGCCTCGAACTCGTGGAGCGCCACGGGTTCGACGGCCTCAAGCTCGACTTCCTGGAACTGGCGATGGTCTACGCCGACCCCGCCAGCGCCGCAGACAACCCGAGCGCCGCCGACAACGCCAGCGCCGCAGGCGACAACGTGAGCCCCGACAACGTGAACGGCAACAGCGTGAACGGCGGTGACGTGAGCGGCGGTGACGTGAGCCAGGCGATGCGCGAGCTGCTCGACGAGTTGCACGCGCGGCTGCGTGCGATGCGCGGTGGCGAGCCACTCATCGAGCTGCGCCAGCCCTACGCCGCACCGGCGATGCGCCGCTACGGCAACCTGCTGCGGGCCAGCGACTGCCCGGCGGACGCCACCGCCAACCGGCTGCGCACCCTGGACATCGCGCGGCTCGCACCGGGCGCGGCGGTGCACTGCGACATGCTGATGTGGGACCCGCACGCCAGCGTCGAGGCGGCCGCCCGGCAGTTGCACTCCGCGCTCTACTCGGTGCCCCAGATCTCGATGCGGCTGACCGAGCTGCCCGCCGAGCACCGCGCGATGACGGCCTGGTGGTTGGACTTCTGGCGACGGTACCGGGACGTGCTGCTCGACGGCGAGCGCCGCACCGGCCGGCCGGACGAGCGCGACGCCACGGTCACCGCCACGGCGGGCGATCGGGCCGTCGTCACGGTCTTCGGCGAGCACCGGGTGGTACCGCTGGAACTGGCCGGCCTCGCCGACGTGGCCCTGGTCAACGCGACCAGCGCGCCGCACCTACTGGTCGATCTCACCGGTACCGCCAGAGTCAGCCTGACGGTCACCGACGCCTGCGGCCGGCCCGCCGGCTCCCACGTCCGGGAGCTGGGCCCCGGCCCGCACCGCCTGCCAGTACCGCCCTCGGGCGCGTGCCGGCTGGCACCCGCATGACAAACCCCGCCCACGCTCTTCGTGCCACACCCTCGGAGGTGGAGTTCATGTCCGACACCCCACACCCCGGCACCGGCGCCGGAGGAATCACCCGACGCCGCACGCTCGCCTATGGTGCCGTCACCGCGGCCGGCGCCGCGCTGGCCGGCGTCGTCGGCACCGGTCAGGCCGCGCAGGCCGCCGCCGCACCCACGATCACGCTCGGCTTCTCCGATCCGACCGCGCTGTTCCCGATCGACGCCTCCGGCCGGGCCAACCCCAGCCTGCTCGTCACCGTCACCAGCCCAGCCGCGCTGACCGGCACCGTGGCCTGGACCGTCAACGCTCGCAGCACGCAAACCGTCCGCAGTGGAACCGCCACGTTCTCCGCCGCCGCGGGCGTGGCACAGACCACCACCATCGCGCTCGGCGCGCTGGGCGCCGACTACTACCGGGTGGTGGTCACCGTCACCGACGCCGGTGGCACGCAACTGCTCACGAAGACCCTGGGGCTCGGCGTGCTGCGCCCGACGGCGAACGGGGTGCGTCCCGACTCGGCGTTCGGGCTGGGAATCCGGTCGGAGGGCGATCCGACCATCACCAAGCGCATCGCCCAACTGATGGGCGTGAAGTGGACCCGGGGCGTGGCGTCGGTGGACCCGACCAAGGTGAGCCCGGCGCCCAACACGTTCTGGGGTCAGGCCGACATCGACGTCGCCCGGGCCGAGGTCGCCGAGTGGCTCACCTACGGCATCAAGCCGACCGGGTTCATCAACTACAACATGGCCTGGAACGTGCAGCCCGGGGCGAACGGCCAGCCGTTGCAGGTGTACCAGAACCGGCCCAAGGACCTGAACGCGCACGCCGACATGGTGTACCACGCCATCGCGCCGCTGCAGGATCTGGTGCAGAACTGGGAGCTGTGGAACGAGCCGTGGGTGCACGGCCGCTTCTGGTCCACCGGAGACTCGCAGGACTACCGCGACATGACCAAGCTCATCTGGGACAAGGTCAAGGCCGATTTCCCGGACGTCAACCTGATCGGTGGCGGCTCGGTCAGCTACAACCGTGACAGCGTCTACGCCAAGGGCTCCACGTCCGCCGGATACATCGACGGGTCGGTGAACCACGCCTACGGGTACCCGGACGCGACCCAGTACGCGATGGCCAAGACGCAGGTCAAGATGGACAAGCTCTGGTCGCAGTCGCACGGCAGGGGCGGCCAGTGGCAGACCGAGTGCGGCACGTGCGTCGTGGACTCCTTCCCCGACCTGCCCGCCGAGGACGCCAACTACGCCGTGGCCCGCACCCTCGCGCCGACCTACCTGCTGCACATGCTGGCCGGCGCCGAAGAGGGCTCACCGATCCGGATTTTCTGGTTTTCGCTCTGCTACGACAAGCCCTACTCCGGCCAGGAATTCAACATCTACGACATCACCACCAAGACGCCGTTCCCGACGGTGGTCGCGTACGCCACGATGACCAGCCTGCTGGAGGACGCGACCCTTTCGACCGAGCTGTACCCGGACGCGAAGTCCACCTGGGGCTTCCTGTTCCGCACCGCGGACGGCAAGGGCCGCGCGGCGATCTACTGCGACCAGATCTACGACGGCACCGATGAGCACCCGGCGGCCGGGTACAACGGCACGGTCACCCTGACCGACGCCAGCGGCGTGCGCGTCTACGACTACCTCGGACGGGCTCTGGCCGACGGTTCGAAGGCCCGCGTGACGCTGACGCTGTCCCCGTGGGAGGTGCTCTACTTCGAGACCGACCGGGACGCGGACTCGCTGCGCGACGCGCTGACCACCAAGGCCATCTTCGACTACGACCGACCGTTGGTGGTCACCCCGCTGTCGCTGACCAAGCCGCTGGGTACCGGCAGCGAACTGCGGGTCAGGGTGGAGAACACCACGCCCACCACGCTCACCGCCACGCTGCGCGTCGCCGAGCCGCCGGGGTGGCGCCTGAAGTTCACCAACATCCTGTGCGCGAACCTCGAGCCGGGCGAGCAGCGCGTGGTCAGCTTCCCGATCACGCAGTACCAGGTGAGCGCGGACAACCAGTACCGGATCGACTGGACCGCCCGGGTGACCGGGCACCAGGGCGCCGACCCCAGCGGGTCCGGCACCGTGCGCCTGACCTACCTGCCGTACCGGTCGATCGCGGTGGGTGGCGACGCGAGCCAGTGGAGCGACATCGTCCCGGTGACCCTGACCAGCGTCAGCAAGGCCGGTGACAGCAAGCAGTACACGCTGCGCGGGGCGTGGGACGACGACTTCGTGTACTTCCGCGCCGAGACCCAGGACCTGATCGCATTCTTCAACCCGGCCTTCGCGAGCAACCCCTACCTGTTCCCGTTCCAGGCCGACGACATCCAGCTCGCCTTCGACACCGGAAACAAGCCCGAGGACCTGCTCGCCGGCGACCGGCACTACGAGAAGTGCCTCACCTCGCTGTCCCACCTGTATGTAGCCACGCTGGCCAGCAGGACTTCCGACCACGCCGCCGCGGACTCGTTCCCCCAGCTGCACCGCCAGTGCGCGCCGGGCACCAACTACCAGACGTACTACCCCACCAACGCCGCCCTGCCGACCCCGCTCGGCCCGATGGACGCCTCTCCCACGGCCGGCACCGAGGGCCGGGTGCAGATCACCCGGGACGCGGTGGCCAAGACGACCATCTATGAGGTGGCCATCGCCTGGAGCCAACTGCCGGAGATCGCGGCCGAACTGCCGACCGCCGCCGGTCAGACCGCCACGATGACCTTCGCGTTCGCGGTGGGCGACGCGGGAACCAACGGGCACGGCCAGACCTTCTCGACCACCCAGTCCGAGGCTCCGCAGTCCGCCTGCTACAACTTCGCACCGTTCTGGGGCACCGGCTCCCAGGCCACCGGCGGGCGCGTCGACACCCTCTGGGGTCTCGGCCGCTGACGACCGATCTGAATCGTCGCGCGGCTTCAGACGCGCCGAGCCAGACGGTTCGAAAGACCCAGGGCGCCCGGCCGCACCGCCACCCCGGCCCGGCCGGGCGCCCCGCTCAACGCCACCCGCCAAAGCCCCACCCGCCCAGCCCCACCCGCCCAGCCCCACCCCGTCGAGGCAGACACCCTTCAAGGCAGACACACCGACCAAGGCAGACACACCTCTCAAGGCGAGGATTGCATTCCGTGGACACCGATGCCGGTACCGCATCCGCACCGCCGTGGGCCGGCTCCCCGGCCATCCGGATCACCGGCGTGCGGGCGGTGCTGACCGCCCCCGCCGACACCACCCTCGTGGTGGTGCGGGTGGACACCAGCGAGCCCGGCCTCTACGGCCTGGGCTGCGCGACCTTCACCCAGCGCGCGGCGGCGGTGGCCACCGTGGTGGACGAGTACCTGGCACCACAGCTGATCGGGCGGGATCCGGCGGACATCACCGATGTCGCCGGAGCCCTGCACGTCAGCGGGTACTGGCGCAGCGGGCCGGTGCTGAACAACGCACTGTCCGGAGTGGACATGGCGCTGTGGGACATCAAGGGCAAGCAGGCCGGCCTACCGGTCTGGCAGCTGCTGGGCGGCCGGTGCCGCACCGCCGTCCCGCTGTACGCGCACGCCTCCGGCCGCGACCCGGGGGAGACCGCCGACGAGGCGCGGCAGCTGATGGCCGACGGGTACCGGTACGTGCGGTGCCAGGTCGCCGTGCCGGGTGCCGGCACCTACGGCGCACCCAGCGCGGCGGCGGCCCCGGGCGCCCGCCCACCGCTGACCCCCGACGCGTGGGACCCGGCGGCGTACCGGCGCACGGTCCGGTCGCTGTTCACGCACCTGCGCGCCGAACTCGGCGACGAGGTCGAACTCATCCACGACGTGCACGAGCGGGTACACCCGACCGACGCCGTGGCGCTCGCCAAGGAGCTCGAACCGTTCGGCCTGTTCTACCTGGAGGACCCGGTGGCGCCGGAGGACCTCGACTGGCTCCGACGGCTGCGCGCCCAGTGCACCACCCCGATCGCCATCGGTGAACTGTTCACCAATCCCGCCGAGTACCGGCCGCTGCTGGCCGACGGCCTCGCCGACTTCATCCGCGTACACGTCTCGGCGATCGGCGGCATCACCCCAGCCTGGCGGCTGGCGAACGCCTGCGAGCTGTTCGGCATCCGGACCGCCTGGCACGGGCCCGGCGACGTCTCCCCCATCGGGCACGCGGCCAACCTGGCCCTGGACCTCGCGTGCCCCAACTTCGGCATCCAGGAGCAGCACCTGTTCGCACCGCGGCTGCGCGAGGTGTTTCCCGGCTGCCCCGAGATCCGCGACGGCCACCTGTGGCCGAGCGACCGACCCGGCCTCGGCGTCGACTTCGACGAAGGGCTGGCGCTGCGGTTCCCGCCGCGGCGTCTCGGCCACGCCTGGGCTCCGCCACGCCGGGCCGATGGCGCCCTGCAACGCCCCTAGCCACCTCTGCACCCCCAACTCAAAGGAGTACAACCGATGGATACCAGCACCAGCGCTCCACCGCCACGACGGCGGCGCAACGCGGTCAGGTCGGTGACGGCAATCGCCATCGCCGGCGCCTGCCTCGCCACCGGCCTGACCGCCTGCTCCAGCGACGGATCGGGCTCCGGCTCGAAGGTCACCCTCACCATCGGCGAGTGGACGAACCCGGGGGCCATCCAGTTCACCGAGAAGTTGAACGCCGCGTTCGAGAAGGCGCACCCCGGGGTGACCGTCAAGCTTCAGCAAGCCCCAACCGCCAACAACGCGTGGCAGCAGCTGACCAGCACCATGCTGCAGTCCAAGACGGTCGACGTGCTGGCGCAGTTCGCGCCCACCCAGCAGGGCTTCGCCCCGTCCTACACGAGCCTGCAGCCGGGCGGCATCGCCGCGCTGATCGCCGCCAACAAGGTGGTCGATCTCAAGGACCAGCCGTTCATGAAGAACTACGACACCACGGCGCAGCAGGCGGCCATCGGGTACAACGGCGGCATCTACGGTGTGATGGCGGCGGAGTATGTGTCGTCCGGCGCCATCTGGTACAAGAAGGACCTGCTGGCCAAGTACAACCTGCAGGTCCCCAGCACCTTCCAGGAGTTCCTGAACGACTGCGCGACGCTGAAGTCCAAGGGGATCACGCCCATCTTCGCCGCCGGCAAGGACGGCTTCCAGGGCGGCATCTGGCAGGGCATCATGAACCAGACCCTGATGGCGGACCACCCGGCGGCGGACTCGGTGAAGGTGTCCACCGACCGGGCCACCGCGTTCTGGCAGAAGACGCAGTCCTGGAACGACCCGGTCTACAAGACCATCTCGCAGGAGTACCAGCAGGCGGCGAAGTACCTGGAGCAGGGCGCGGCGGGTGTCGCGCAGGCAACGGCGCCGGGCGTCTGGGCCAGCCAGGCGGACAACTACCCGTTCCTGCTCGACGGCTCGTGGGACAGCGCGACCATCCAGCAGGCGAACCCGAAGCTGAACCTCGGCTTCTTCCAGATGCCCGGCACCAACAACGCGTCGGACAACCGGATGGTCGTCAAGCCCGACCTGAGCTGGGTGGTGCCGACCACGTCGGCCCACCAGGATCTGGCCATGCAGTGGCTGGCCTTCTTCTCGCAGCCGGACAACTACAAGCAGTGGCTACAGGCCACCGGATCGGTCTCCACCCAGCCTGCGCTGACGAGCACCGGACTGTCCTGGATGGACTGGCTGAACACCCATTCGAAGGACGCCTTCGAGCAGCTGACCGCTCCCTGGGTGCCGGCGGGCGCCTCTACCGATGCCGGCGGCCCCGACCTCTACAAGATGACGCCGATGGGCAAGGACAGCATCGACACCGTGCTCAAGCGCTCCGCCGACGCCTACCAGAAGGCCGTCAAGTAACCGGTCGCGGATCAGTCTGGCTCGGCGCGTCTGGCGCCGGGCCACGACCCGGACCAGTCGAATAGAAGGGAGGGCGGCGTGCCCCGCTGTTTGTTCGGGACACCCCGGACCCGACGGTTCATCCCCTGGGCGAGCATCGCGATTCCCGGGCTCGGGTGGCTGTTGTTCGGCCTGTACCCATCGCTCGCGACCATCGTCTACTCGTTCACGCAGTACTCCGGGCTGCCGGGCACGCCGCTCAACTTCTGCGGTCTGTGCAACTACACGAACGCGTTCACCGCACTGTCCTCCGAGGTGTGGAGCGCGATCCGGGTCTCCATCATCTACGTGGTGGGCGTGACCATCTTCCAGAACGCGATAGGCATCGGCCTGGCCCTGCTGCTCAACCGGCGGGGCCGCTCCTACGCGGTGTACCGGGCGCTGATCTTCATGCCACAGATCTTCTCGGTCGCCGTCGTGGGGGCCATCTTCTCGCTCATCTTCGACCCGTTCACCGGCCCGCTCGACAAGCTGCTGCACGGTGCCTTCGGGGTCACCAGCACGTTCCTGGGCTCCAACCAGCTGGCGCTGCCGCTGGTCATGCTCGTCAACGTGTGGATGTTCTCCGGGTACTCGATGCTCATCTACATCGCCGGGCTGCGCAACATTCCATCGGAGGTCTACGAGGCGGCCTCGCTGGACGGCGCCGGGCGCTTCCGGCTGTTCCGGAACATGACTTTCCCCCTGCTGGCGCCCGCGTTCACGGTGAACATGTTCCTGACCGTGGTGGGTTCGCTCGGCGAGTACGCACTGATCCTCGTGCTCAGCGGTGGCCAGCACGGCACCCAGACGTTGGGCATCTACATGTTCGCCTCCGCGTTCAACTCCGGCAGCGCCGAACTCGGGTACGGGTCGATGCTGGCGATGCTGCAGTTCTTCCTCACCCTCATCGTCGGCGGCGGCGTGCTGTGGACCCTGCGGCGACGGGAGGTGGCGCTGTGAGCAGCACGACCACCGGAACCCAGCCGGGGCCGTCCCTCGGCGGAGGCGAGCATCGATCCTCCGCATCCGCTGTGACCGATCGCGCCCGGGCCGAACCGGTTGTCCGGCGCCGGCCCACCGTCGCGCAACGGCTACGCGGCCTGCGCACCAACGTGGTGTGCCTGCTCATCTCGGTCGTGCTGTTCGCGCTGCCGCTGCTCTACCTGCTGTTGCAGGCGTTCAAGTCCTACCCGGACTTCCTGCAGCACCCGACCGGCCTGCCGCACGGGTGGACCTTCCAGAACTTCACCGACGCGTGGCAGCAGGGCAACTTCGGCCACGAGATGATCAACAGCCTGGTCTACGCGATCATCCCGGACGCCATCACCCTCGTGCTCGGCGTGTTCCTCGCCTTTCCCATCTCCCGCGGCTACTTCAAGCACTCCAACGCGCTCTACACGTTCTTCATCTTCTCCGGCTTCCTGCCCGGCGGCCTGATCCCGCTGTTCATCGAGGCCCGCTCGCTGCATCTGTACGACAGCATGCCCGGATATCTCGTGCTGACCAGCCTGTCGGGCGCCGGGTTCTTCTTCTTCGTCGGCTACATCAAGGGAATTCCCCGTGAGATCGACGAGGCAGCGGTGCTCGACGGATGCGGCTACATCCGGTTCATCTTCACCATCATCATTCCGCAGATGAAGCCGGCGCTGGCCACCTTCGGCATTTTCGGCTTCGTCTACTCGTGGAACAACCTCATCCTGCCGCTGGTGATGCTCACCAACGACGCGCTGTGGCCGGTCACCCGCGGCCTCTACTCGTTCTTCGGCGAGCACACCTCGAACTGGCCGCTGGTCGCCGCCGGCACGTTCATCGTGGCCGCGCCGATCCTGCTGCTGTTCATCCTGTTGCAGCGCTACCTCGTGCAGGGCGTCGCGGGCGGGGCCAGCTTCGGCACCCAGGGCATCGGCCCCCAGGACGCGGCGGGACCGGGCGCCGAACCTTCCCGCGCCGGCGAATGACGCAACGGGAACAGCGCGCCGGCCGGGCCACCGTATGGGAGCCCGGCCGGCTCGGCGTGACATTCCGGCTGGACGAACACCTCGGGCATCCCGAGTTCGCCTGGCCGCGCACGCTGCTGCACTGGCCGGTCCGGTGGCCGGTGCCGTGCGCGCCCGCGCGGCGCTTGCGCCTGGTCGACTGCGGCGGAGCCCCGGTGCCGTTCCAGCTGTCCCGGGTCCGCCTCGACGCCGACGGGCTGGTGCGCCGGGCGGTGGTGGCGTTCTTCGCCGGCCTCGCCCCCGGGCAGCACCACGAGTTCACCCTGAGCGACGACGAGTCGATCCCGTTCGCGCCCGTCGAGCGGCCGGTGACGGTGCTGCGGCGGGAGGACTCCACGGTGCTGGACGCCGGGCCGATCCGGGTGGCGCTGCCCGCCGCCCACCGGCCCGGCGGGCGGCCGGTGCCGGGCCCGATCCTCGCGCTGGACCGCGGCCGCGGCTGGGTGGGCGGCTCCGAGCTGTCGGGCCGGCACGCCCGGGTGGAGCGGGTCGACGTGCGCGAGGTGGAAGCCGGGCCCCTGGAGGCGGCGTACGAGGTCCGGTACCTGTTCGCCGGCGGCGGCCGGTACAGCGCGACCGTGCGCTGCGTGCAGGGGTACGACTTCGTCGAGCTGACCGAGTCCGTGAGCGGCGTCGGCGATCCCACGCTCTCCTGGGAGCTGCGCTGGGACGGGTTTCACCCCACCCACCGGTTCTCCTCGACCTGGCCGTACTCGCAGGATGCCGCCGACTACGCCGACCCCGGCTCGCCGGAGACCTACCGGTGGCCGGGCATCACCCAACCGCTGCTGGTCGCCGACAGCGGTGAGGACCCGGCCTTCTCCGGCCCCGGCCGGCCCGAGCGGCCCGAGGAGGAGTTCGCCTTCACCGTCGGGCCGTACGCACCCGCCTACGCCTGGGATGTGCGTCCGCACGCAACCTTCTGGGACGTGCGCTCCGGCGACGCCGCCGGGGTGTTCATCCGCGACCCGGCGCGCTGGGACGACCACCGGTACGCCTCCTGGGCCTCCGCCCGCGACCTGCAACTGCGGTTCCGGTACGCGGACGGGGTGCTGCATTGGCGGTGGCCGCTGCCGGGCGGCACCCGGCGCACCGGCATCGCCTGCTACGACCACGAACGCGACCGGGAGGTATTGCGGGCACACGAGCGGCACGCGCGGGAGCTTTCCGACCGGTACGGCATCGACCCCGACGCGGCCCGCCGCGCCACCCACTACCAGTCCACCCACGTGCGGTACCTGTACCAGTGGCACAGCACCCTGAACCTCGACCGGGTCAAGCACTGGGTGCTGAGCTACTGCGGGCGGCGCCCGGCCGGGCTGACCACGACCGGTCAGCTCCGCACCGGACGGCAACTGCTCATCGCGCTGTTCGCCGGCGAGGACGGTCCACGGCTGTCCGCGCACGGCGTGAACGAAGTCGCGGGCTACCTCAACATCGGCCAGCGGCCCCTGTACGACCGGCTGCTCGACGGCTACGACCGGCTGTGCGGCGAACTCGACACCGAGTCCGCCGCCCGAATCGACGCTCTGCTGCTGTTGACCGGGTACGTCTCCGCCGGCGAGGAGATCGGCCCGATGCGCCGGATGTTCGGCGGCCACCCCAACTTCATGTCCGACGGCAAGGCGGCACTGGCCTGCCTGGCCTGGCTGTACCCCGAGCACCCCGCCGCCGGCGACTGGCTCGACCAGTTCGAGACGTTCCTGCGACTGGTCGGTGTGCTCCACGCCCGCCCGGCGCTGCCCGACCGGCAGGCCCGGCCGGGCCGGTGGACCGAGAGCCTCGCCACCTACGTGTGGGCGTTCCTGCGCCCGGCCGCCCTCGGCAACGCGCTCGGCATGCGCACCGACGGCCACAACCGGGTCTGCACACCGCAGCTCGCGGCCGTCGGCGCCTGGCTGGTCGACGCGCTGACCGCGCCGGTCATGACCGGCCCGGTGCCGGACGACGATCCGGCTGGGTCCCCGCGTGGCGCGGCCCCCGGCGCGGCCACGGCCCCCGGCGCCCTGCGCATGCACCCGCCGCAGGGCGCGCACGCCAGCTGGCCGCGCCGCCCACCGATCGAGATGCGGCTGCTCGGGGACCAGTTGCGCCGCTACCGGCCGCTGGTCGCCGAGCACCTGCTGTGGGCCTGCGACGCCGCGGGGCACCGGCTCGACCAGCCGCGCGGCGCCGCCGACCCGTGGCGGGTCCTGCACCCGCCGGCCGGTGACCGGGGCACGAACCCCCGGCTGCGCAGCACCAAATACACCGGGTACGGCATCACGCTGCGCGCCGACGTCGACCGGCCGAGCGAGGTCTCGGTGCATCTCCAGCAGACCGACCCCGGCCCCAACTACCGGTGGGGCATCGCGGACGACAACGGCAGCGGGCACCTCTACTACTACGCCGGCGGCCGCGCCTACAGCGGCCACGGCCGGGAAGACGCCGGGGACCGGCGCGCGCCGAACGCCACCTTCGTCAGCTCGTGCGGTATCTGGCGGGACGGGGCGATCCGGTCGCTGGGCCCAGGCACGCTCGACCGTCCGCACTACGACCTGGACACCGCCCAGTACGCCGAGATCACGCCCGCGCCCGACAGCCCGGTCGCCGGCCACTACCTCGGCCGCAGCGTGATCCTGGTCGGCGGCGACTACCTCGTCGTCTACGACGCGGTGGCCGCCGGCCAGCGAATGGTCTGGACGTGGTGCACGCTGACCGAACCCACCGGCCACGACGCGAACAGCATCGACACGCTCACCGACCGGATGCCGTTCATCCACGTGGTGCGGGGCGTCCGCACCGACGGGACCGTGCTCGCCCCGCCACGGATCGACGGCGACTTCCGCACTCCGGTCTCGCGGGCCGTACGCCTGGAGGGTCCGCCCGAGTCTCCCACCGGCGGCACGCTCGCGATCGTCAGCCACCGTGACGACCTCACCGTCGCCCCGGCGGGCCAGACCCCCTGGGGCGCCCGGATCGCCACCCCGCACGGGGTGGACTACGTGTTCCGGCACGAGCCCGCCGGCTACCACGAGCCGGCCACCCTGGACGTCGCCGAGGACGGGTTACGCTTCCGCGGCACCGCCGGGGTGATCCGGCGCTGCCGGGACGGGCAGTGGCAGCTGGTGCTCTTCCACGGCACCGAGATCGGCACCAGCGATGTGTGCCTGCGCACGGATGACGAGGACCTGGGCATCAGCCTGCGGTACCGGGGCGGGGCGCACGAGTGCCACGGCGACTACCGCGCCCCGGCAGCCACCACGCTGACCCTCCGGGTGCGCGACGGCCTGCGCGGCGCGGCCTTCCATCTCGACGGCGCGCCCGTGCGGCCACTGCGGCACGCGCCCGAGGAGGTGACCGTGGCACTACCGGCGGGGCGGCACCGGTGGGAGCTGACCGCCGGCGCCCCGCGCCCGATCGCCGCCGAGGTGCTGCGCACCGCCAACGCCAGCGGCGCCGCCGAGGTGCATTTCACCACCGTACCGGCGGCCGAACGGTACCTGGTGCAGCTGTCCGAGGACGGCGGGGACACCTGGCGCACCGCCGCGACGGCACACACCAGCCCGTGCCGCCTCGACGGGCTGGCCAACGGCCGCAAGCTGCACGTGCGGGTGGTGGCCGCGAACGCCCGGCACCACGCGCCGCCCGGGGCGGACTATCCGCTGTACGTCGACGACCGGCCGCCCGCCCCACCCGACGGGCTGGCGCTGCGGCTGAGCCCGGACACCGTCGAGCTGACCTGGGGCGAGGTCCTGGGGGCGAGCGGGTACCGGGTGCTGCGCCGCCGCCGAGGCGAGACCGGGTACCGGACGCTGTTCTCCGGGCTGGCCTTCTCGTACGCCGACCGCGAGGCGCACGGCGTCATCGCCGCGCTCGACGACCCCGACCGCGAGGACTCTGACTGTGCGGATTCTGACTGTGCGGACTCCGACCGCGACGGCCCCGACCGCGGCGATGCCGAGGGGCCGGCGGTCACCGTCTACGAGTACGCGGTGGCGGCCGAGAACGGCAACGGAGTCGGCGCGCCCGGCGCACCGGTGCCGACCGACCCGCGCGGCTGGCGGCACTGGCGCCCGCCGATCCCGCTGGAGTTCCGCCGGCGGCACAGCTACCACGAGCCGCCCTACCTGCCCGGCCCGGCGCATCCCGACCGCTACGACGGCCAGCAGGCGCCGCCCGAACTTCCGCCGCTCGCCGAGTTCCTTTAGCCACCCCGAGGTGAGACGCCATGTCCGATCTCTCCCCCATCGAGGGGCCGCCAGGACGCGACCAGCGGATCCTGCTCACCGGCGCGGCCGGGCGCATCGGCACGGTGCTGCGCCGGGGGCTGGCCCGGCCGGGTCGGGTGCTGCGGCTGCTGGACATCGCGCCGCTGGCCGGCGCGGAACCGGGCGAGCGGGTCGAGTTCGCGCCCGCGTCCTTCACCGACCCCGAGGCCGTACGCGCCGCCTGTCGGGACGTCGACGCCGTGGTTCACTTCGGAGGGCGCAGCGGCGAGGCGCCGTGGGAGACCATCCGAGCCGTGAACATCGACGGTACGCAACGGGTCCTGCGGGCCGCGGTCGAGGCCGGCGTCGGGCGGGTGGTACTGGCCGGAAGCATCCACGCGGCCGGTTTCCGTACCCGCGACGAGGCCGTGGACGCGGCGCTGCCGGCGGACGGCTCGGCCCGCCCCGACACCTTCTACGGAGTGAGCAAGGCGGCCATCGAGGCACTGGGCAGCCTCTACCACTCCCGGTTCGGCATCGACGTGACCTGCCTGCGCCTCGGGGCGTTCCGGCCCCGTCCGGTGGTACCCGAGGATCTGGCGGCCTGGCTGTCGCCGGGCGACACGGTACGGCTGGTCGAGGCGTGCCTGCGGGTACGGCCGGCGGGCTTCCGCATCCTGTGGGGCATCTCCGCGAACACCCGCCGGTGGTGGTCGCTGGCCGAGTCGGAGGCGATCGGCTACCACCCCGAGGACGACGCCGAGCGGTACGCCGCCGAGATCCTGGCCGGGGCCGCGTTCGATTCCACCGAGCCCCGCAACCACCTGGCCGGCGGCCGGTTCTGCACCATGCCGCTCGGCTGACCTGCGCTGGGCCGAAGCGGCAGCTCGGACGGCTCGACCCGGGCGACTCGGGTCAGGCGGCGATGACGTCGTTTGGCGCCACCTCGCCGGCGCGGGCCGCGAGCTGGGTCAGGCGCTCCGCCGAGCCGGTGCCCGGCACCGGGGCGAGGACGACCAGACGCTGGCCGGGGTCGTCTGGCAGCAGGGTCATCTCGCTGATCAGGCTCAGCCGGCCGGCGGTGGGATGGTCGTACTCGCGCCGGCGCCACCCTCCCCGGGTGGCTCCGGCATCGGCCCACAGCCGGGCGAAGTCCGGACTGGTGGCGGTGAGCTCGGCGACGAGGGCGCGCAGGGTCGCGTCGTACGGCCGTTGGACGGCCTGCCTGCGCAGGTCGTCGACCACATCGCGGGCGCTGTTCTCCCAGTCGACGAGAGTCCGGCGCAGGTACCGGCTGGTGATGACGTGCCGCGCCCAGTTCAGCGGCGACCGCGACCCTTCGCCGGCGGCGTCGGGGTCGCTGAAAAGCCGCCAGGCCACGGCATTCCAGGCGAGCACGTCGTTCCACCGCCCCAGCACGAAGGCCGGGATGTGTCCGAGGGCATCGAGCAGCACCCGGATCTCCGACCGTACCCGTTCGCGGAAGGAATCGGCCGGGCCGCCGGTATCCCCGTCCGGGCCGGCATCCCCGTGCGGCTCGGCATCCCCGGGCGGCTCGGCATCCCCGGGCGGGCCGGCCACCTCGCCGGGCGGGTATGGCGGGTTGGACGGCTCCTGGCGCTCCGGTGCCGGTCTCGGCTCGGCCGTGCCGCCGAACACCACCTGGTTGACGCTGAACCAGACGGTCTCGATCGCCGACTGCACCTTCGCCACCAGCTTCGGGTCGTCGGCGAGGATCGCCTGCTGAAGCTCACGCAGCTCCGGACCGGGCTCCAGACCCAGCTCGTCGACCAGCACCTGCCGGGCGCGGCGGAACGCCTGCAACGCCTCGGCGCGCCGCCCGCACCGGTACAGCGCCAACATGTGCAGCGCGCGCAGACGTTCCCGCAGCGGCTGCTCCTCCACCAGCCGGTCGAGTTCGTCGATCACCACACCGGGATACCCGATCCGCAGCCGCGCCTCCAGGCTCTCCTCAAGCGCCGCGAGGCGCCACTGCGCCAGGCGGCCCGCCTCCGCGGCAACTCCGGGCGTTGCCGGAACGTCGCCGAACGCCGGCCCACGCCACAGCCGCAGCCCATCGCGGTAGTAACCGACCGCCCGGTCCGGGCGGCCGGCGGCCAGCGCCTGGCGCCCGGACCAGACGAGCTGCTCGAACACCCGCGCATCCAGGTCGGCGTCGCCGACCGTCAGTTCATACCCTCGCCCTCGGGTCGCCAGCGCTCCCGGCGCGCCGGTGTGCAACAGGCGGCGCAACCGGCCCACGTAGACCTGTACCGTCCCCACGGCCCCGGGCGGCGGCGCCGCGCCCCACAGCTCGTCCACCAGCCATTCGGTGGTGATTACGCGATCCGCCTCCGCCAGCAGGAGCGCCAGCAGGACCCGCTGCCGCGACGCGGGCACCGTCGACCAGTTCTGCCCATTCCACAGCTGCAACGGGCCGAGTACCCGGAATCGCATACCGCTCCTCACCCAGCCCCGGCGCCGGTCACGCCCGCCCGCACCGCCCGACCTGTGCGTGCGTCAGCCAGGAACCGATCGATTCGCCCGAATCCGCGACCCCCATCGCGCGGCTGTCCGCCAATCGCCTGCTCCTCGTCCGGATGGTCGCCAGCGAACGGCCAATAAGCGACAACCCATCGCTGGCATAATACAACCATTGTCGTTTCCACGAGACCGTCCTGCCGAGAAGGTCCGATAAGGCCCCTTTTCAAGGAATGCGGGTGCGGCCGATCACGGATCGATCGCCCGGCAACCTCGGACCACGACGCCGGAACCGCGCGGGAGGGTTACGGAACCGGCTCCAGACGGGCCACATCCCGCCGTTTCCGCAGCTCCAGAGGAGCGAATCGGCCGGCCACCTGATCCAGACCCGTAAATGTGAGGAAGCCGCGTCTGCCCAGTTCACGGGGCACGGCCGGCCCCGACACGCCCCAACGGTGCAGGAATATGAGCGCGGCGACGCCGTCCTGTACCGCTTTGCCGCTCGTCCGACGCGCGATCGCCGCCTCCCGGACGGTCGCGCGCCATTGTGGCCACGACGGATGGTCTTTCAACTTCGCTATGGCAAGCGCCCGCCAATCCCGACATATGTTCGCCGGCCATACCCGAAAAACGATGCGACCCACCTGTTCAGCTATTGACAACCGACATTCTTCTGCGGAAAGCAGGGCGGTGAAACGGTGCGGAATCTGATCGGTGCCGCTCATCCCCATAAGGCTCATCATGTACTCATTTATGGATCCCCGACCCGCGGCCATCTCAGTCATCAGCTCGGTGAGCACCGCGTCGTGCACGTCGGGATAGCCGTCGTCATAGAGCCGCGCGGCATGCAGCACGTCCACGTCGGAGATCCAGTCGCCGGATTCGTCCTGCTCGGCCGAGCCCCAGTAGGTCACCCAGTCTCGCAAATAGTTGGTGCGCCACCGCGGCGGGTCGTGCCGGCCGTCGCCGGTCGGCCCGCCGTCCGGCCGCACCGCCGGCGCCACGGCCCGGGGTGCGGCCGGCGCCACGGCCCGGGACGCAGCCGGCGCCACGGCCCGGGACGCGGCCGGCTCCGCGGCCCCGGGTGCGGTCCCCCGGGATCCGGCCCGTAGCCGCGTGGCCCGCTCGATCGCCAGGACGGCGTCCTGCGCCTTGAGGTCGCATGCCCGCCGGCCGCAGTACTCCGCCAGCGCCGGGATCTCGGCCAGATCCTCGGCGCAGCACCGTCCGGTGACGGCGGCCGTCAGTCGCGGCCACGTCCGCTCGAAGAACACCAGCTCCCGGGCCGCCGACACCAGCGCCGCCACGGTCGACGCGCGGGCCACTCCGTCGCTGACCGCCAGCCCGCCGCCGTGGCGCAGGTTCACCAGGGCGAGAGAGTCGGCCCGGTAGCCACGCTCGGCCGGGCTGTGCTTCACCGCGACCTCGTCGTCGCCGACGATCTCGCCGTCCTTGTACATCTGGTAGACCCGGCCCACCCCGATCATCCCGTGGTCGGAGAGCTCCGCGGCCCGCAGCGCACCCATGCTGGCGGCGCCCACCACCACCACGCCGGCCTGGATGAGGGTCATGATCTCCTTGTGCCGGACGGCGAGCCGGTCCCGGTAGTAGCCATCGATCAGGACGATGACATCGCCGGGCCGCGGCCTCGCCTGTACCAGCATGCCGTTCTCCACCGGCGGCCGGATCTCGGCGTCGGGTGCGATCCGCAGCACCTCGTCGGCTCCCAGCGTGGGTCCGATGTAGACCAACAGTCGACTCGTCATGCCAGACCCTCATTCAGGCGAGCGCCGGGCACGATCACCCGGGCGACCGAAAGACCGATCTCCGGCTGCCCCAGGTCGAGGATCAAGGGCGGCGCGGGGTAGGCGGCGACACACCGCCGGTTGACCTCCACCAGGTCCTCCAGCAGGCTCTCGTGGGAGGTGGACGCGCGCAGCGACGCGGGCAACGGCTGGCACTGGTGCTGCCGGTCGGCGAGCCGGGGCGCCTGCGTCATCTCCGAGACGGGGTCGTAGTCGCGGCGCACCATGTCGTCTCGCGCCCCGGAGATGAGGGTGAGCCTCGACTGCGCCGCCTCGGTCAGCGCGCGGGTCGTCGCGATCTCCGTCTTGAGATGGCAGCCGTAGCCTCCGGCGATGATCTGATAATCCCCGGATACCACCCGGACCAGCACGCATGGCATCCCGGTCGGACTCGGTACCCAGTGCGCGTCGACCGCCACCTCCGCCGCCTCGAAGCGGTCGAGCAATTCGTTGACCGGGTCCGAGTCGAGCTCGCGCGGGTCGAAACGCGGGCACCTGTCCAGCGGCTGCGGCCCACGAGCCAACGCGTCCCGCTCGACGACCTCGTACAGCGCGTGCAATACCGCCTCGACAAAGGTGTTCCCGCTCGCGAGTCCGTTCGACGTCTCCTGGAAGATCCTCGGCCGCCACCCCATCGGATCGGTGAAGTCGAGGTTCACCAGCCGGTACGGGACCGGGACCGGGCGGCCGTCCGGAAGCTGGGTTGCCGTCACCCACTCCAACGGCAACCCGTCGTGCAGCAGGTGGTTCTCCTCCAGCGGGAGGTCCGTGTAGGGGTCGTAGGTCAGCGCGGGCCGGAGCTTGGCGATGGTCTCGACGAAGCGGTCGAGCACGGCATTCTCCGCATGCCAGAGTTCGGTCGACTCCATCAGCGCCGACACGCTGGCCAGCGCGTCGGAAAGGCCCTTTCCCTGGGACACGGTCAGCGTCCGCGACGTGGGTCTGATCGCCTGATAGGTGGGGATGCCGACGGTGTCCAGGTGGGTCACGTCGGCCAGCCGGGTGACCCCGACCAGCTTCGCGCACCGCAGGGCGTTGGCAAGGCTCACCTCGACCGGCCGTGCCCGGTCGGTCCCGGGCATGACGACCTTCGCCCGGTCCTCGGCGGTGACCCGGCCGGCGACACCGCCGAGGGGCATCCCCGCCGGCGCCTGCGGCGACGGGGCGATCGAGTGCGTCATGGCGTCTCCCGGATTGGGTGTGGTCCGTTGGCGGGGAGTGCTCGGTGCTACATCCCGCTCGCGCGGCGGAGCAGTGCCGTGCTGGCCGCGAAGTAGCTGACCGGAGCGAGAACCACGAGCACGAGAAGCGAGGGCCAGGCCGTACCGAGGCCGAAGGCGACCGAATCCCGCATGGCCGTCACCCCGTAGGTGACCGGATTGATCGTCGAGAGCCAGCGGAGCACGAGCGGCATGTCGTCCCTGGAGTAGAGCGACGGGCTGCTGAACAGGAGGACGGGCAGGGAGGTGTTGGTGATGATGTTGAACAGCTGAAAGTCCCGGATGGCCAGTGCGACGACGAGGTACATCGCGTTGAAGGCCGCGGCGGTGACCACCAGCGTCAGGGCGAGCGCCGCCCAGTTCGCCAGCCCGAGATCCACCCGCAGCACGAGCGCGGCGACCACCAGGGCGACGACCGTCTGCAGCAGCACGACGCCGATCCCGACGGTTATCTTTCCGATGAGGTACCGCGAGCGGCGCAGCGGGTACGACCACAGCTCGGTGGCGATGCCGCTCAGCTCCTCCTGGAACAGCGCCAATCCGGACACCAGCGCGGCGCTCAACGTCGCCGACATCAGCACCATGGGCAACAGGAACACGTCGTACGACAGCCGGGTGCCCCGGTAGTCGATGTTGTGCACGAGGTTGCTCAGTGACGTGTTCATGAGCAGGAGGTACACCAGGGTCGGCATCAGCGAGAGCACGAAGTTCACCCGATTGCGGGTGAGCAGCGTGAACTCCCGCAGGATCGTCGCGCGCAGGTCCGTGCCCGGGTCGACCTCCCGGGCCGCGCCCGGCGGGTGCGCGAAGCTAAGCCTGGACACTCATCCGCTCCTCATTCTGCGTGAGTCTCATGAAGACATCCTCGAGCGAGTCGGTCTCCACCGAGATGCGACTCAGGTCGATCCCCGCGTCGCGGCAGTACTCGGTCAGGCCCGGGACGAGGGCGTACGCGTCGCCATCCGGTCCGGGGCGCACGCTGACGTCCAGCCCGTCCCGCTCCGCCACCCGCCCGACCGACCCGGACCAGGTCACGAGCTGGGCGGCCTGCGACTCCTCCCGCGCGGTGACCACAACGTGCGCGGAACCGAACTCGTCCACCAGTTCCCGGGGCCGGCCAAACCTGATCACCCGGCCCTGGTTGAGCACCAGCACCCGGTCGCAGTTGCGTTCCAGCTCGTCGATGTCGTGGCTGGCCCACAGCACCGTGACTCGATACTTCTCCCGCAGCCACTCGACGAGGTCCCAGATCATGTGCCGGCCCGCCACGTCCAGCGCGGCGGACGGCTCGTCCAGAATCAGCAACTGCGGCACGGCCAGCAGCGTGCGGGCCAGTTGGAGCCGCTGCCGCTGGCCGCCGGAGAGCTGGAAGGCGAGCTGCCCCAGGGCGTCCTTCAGTCCCAGGAACTCGGTCAGCTCGGCGACCCAGGGCCACACGTCCCGCCACGCGACGCCGCGGAAGCGCGCCGCGATGCGCAGGCACTCGATGCTCGGCAGCATCATGTCCAGCGGCGAGCCCTGGTGCATGGCCGCGGTCCGCGCCTTCGCCGCCATCGGCTGCCGCACCGGATCGAACCCGAAGACGGCCACGGAGCCGGCGCTCGGCTGCGAGACGCCGCAGATCATCCGGATCAGGGTGCTCTTCCCGGCGCCGTTGGGTCCCAGCAGGCCGACGACCTCCTCGGCCGCGATGGCGACGTTCAGGTCATCGATGGCCGGCTTCGGCGCCTTGGGATACTGCTTCGTCAGTCCCCTCGCCAGTATGGCGTCCTTCATCTGCCTTCTCCCCTACGGAAGCCACCACCATCTGCTGACCGGCCAGCGCCCGGAGAAAGTCCTCGACGTCCATCGCGATCTCCTGGTACGCCTCCCGGCTGCCGCCGGCGAGCCGTTGGGTCAGCTCCTCCGCGATGGCCGTGGTGTCCTTGCCGCCGGCCATCAGGCACCAGATCGCGGAGCCGGTCGGGTTGAGGGTCTGGAACGCTCCGCTCTCGACGTTGTAGAGCCGGACGCTGTCCTCGCCCGCCCACACGACATCCGCCGAGACCCGCCAAGCCGTCGAACTCATGCGCCCGCCTCGCTTCGCTCACCGGCCGCATGAGACACGGCCACCCTGTAACTCCGATGAGCTCGCTGACGCTCACTCATGCGCTCACCCCCACTACGGGGAGCAGCCGGCGCTGCCGCACCAGATCCGCCTTGGGAATCACCGGACTTTCGTTGCGCCAGTCCTCGTACACCGGATGCACGCTGCCGTCGGCCGGGCGGATCGGCACGAAGGCTCCGGGGTCATCGACCACGCTCCGGTCGACGCCGAGGGACTTCCAGATCGTCGAGATCTGGGTGTGCCGAAGGATGCGACAGAAGTGGCGCGAATTCTTCCTCAGGTCGCCCGATCGCGCCATGTGGAAGGCGCGGCACCCGCCACCGCACGCACCCCTGATGTAGCAGCGGTGGCAGTCGGTATGCACGGACCCGTCGAAGATGTTGCTGTCGCGCAGTTCCTTCATGGACGGCGCCTCAAAGATTTCCGCCAGCGAGGCGTGGCGGACATTGCCGGCGAGATCGGCCGGGCTCGTCACGAGCTTGCACGGATACACATTGCCGAGCGAGTTGACGTAGATCTCGTGCCCGCCCATCCCGCAGTTACCTCGGATGTTGCACGGCTTGACGGCGGCCTTCGAGTCGTCGATCAGGTGCTTCGCGTACGGGCTGGACCACACGAAGTCGTCGGTCTTCAGGTACTCGGCCCACTCGAACGACAGGTCGTCGTACTTGGCCCGGCCGAGGTCGCTGTGCTGCTGCACGCGGATGTGGCGGATCCGGAACCGTTCACCGAGGCTGGCCAACTCCTCCATGTAGTCCACGTTCTCGGCGGTGATCACGTGGTTGATGATGGGCGCCACGCCCACCTCGTTGAGCAGGCCCAGACCCTTGATGGACTTGGCGAAGGTACCCCGCCCCCGAGTCGGCTCGTGCCGTTCGGCGGTGCCGCCGTCCATGCTGATGGTCACCCTGTCGAACAGTTCGGCCATGATGCGGGCGGTCTCGATCCTGCGGATCAGGGTGCCGTTGGTAATGATGTTCGTACGCAGGCCGCGCTCCTTGGCGCGCCGCACCGCGTCGAACAGATCGCGCCGCATCATCGGCTCGCCACCGGTGAAGACCATCGTCTCCGCCCCCGCGTCGGCGACCTGGTCGACCAGCCTGAGAGTCTCCTCGGGAGTCAACTCGCCGGGCAGCTTCTTCTCGGAGGAGGCATAGCAGTACGGGCAGCGAAGGTTGCAGCCCTCGGTGATCGCGTAGTAGACGATGTTGAGGTCGACCTTCATGTTCTGGTAGCGGGGCCGCCAACCCGGCAGGTACACCATGTAGTTGAGGACAAGGTGAGCCAGGTCCCTGTCGAGGTCCCGGGCCGACCGGTACGGCCCGTCCGGGGACACCGAGGGGGCCACTCCCCTCGCCAGGCTGGACAGCAGGTCGTCCTGCCGCGGTGAGAGCAACGCCCAGGAGGCCATGCTCGAGTTCATGGCCAACCGGTGGGTGGCCGTCCTGAACACCACTATGTCGTCCTGGGGAACGTCCAATTTCCCAAGCTGATCCACAATCCGCATATCGCGCGCCTCCTGTGGGCGGGAAAGCAGAGAAAGTTGGTAGGGAAAGCAGAACTGCCTTCCCTACCGTCCGACCACTAACTGCGCTTGCGACACTCCCTTTCGGTGCCGGCGTCGCTCAGGCGCCGCCGCCACCACCGCCGCCGCTGCACAGGCAGGCACAGGAGCCCTGCACGGGCTGGCTCATGCCCTCGACCTCGGCGTCGATGGTCTGGGCGGCGGGCCGGTCCCAACCCATCGCGCGGGTCATCGCCAGCGCGAGGTTGCCGTTGTCGACACTCTGGCCCTGCACGTCGGCCGACTGAAGCACCTCGATGTTCCGCTTCACCGCAACGAACGCCTCGACCTGCGGCCTGGTCAGCGTGGCGAGCACGTCCGCGGTCGGCCCAGACACGTCATCGCCGCACAGGCCATTACGCTTGAGCTCATCGATGGGACTGAACACGTCTGCCATCTGACGCTCCCTTCCTGGTGTCGGTCAGATCTCCGTGTGTTCAATTCTCTTGAGACGCTTCAAATAGCCGCAACCCACGATCGTGGGGTCTTGCCCGCAAACGTGAGAATGAATCAGTCGCCGTAGGGTCTCCGGTCGAGCAGATCCACCGACGCCGCGAGGAGCGTGAGCGCCAGCGGATCGACGGTCGCCGTCGACATCCGGTTCGACCACCGGGACAGCAACGCGTCCATGCCGGCCGCGGGCACCTGCGACCGTTCCCGCGAGCGCAGCAGCGTCAGGCCCAGAGCCGCCTGAGTGGCCAGCAGGCCCAGCAGTTCCATGTCGTCCAGCTCCCGGCCCGGACCCGCGCTCCCAGCGGTGTAGCGGTCCAGTACTTCCAGCACGCCGGTGCACTCGTTGTCGGCGATCAGCGGGGCGGCCATGACGTTGCTGGGCATGTACCCCGTCGACTTGGCCGCGTCGCTGGCGAACTGGTCGGTCTCCGCCACATCGTCGGCGATGACCGGTTGGCAGCTCGCGACGACCCAACCGGCGATGCCCGTGCCGGCGGGAAATCGTTGACCGACAAGGCTTTGCTCTCCCGCCCCGGCCACCGCCGCGAAGATCAGCTCACCGGTCTCCGGGTTCACCATGAACACCGACGAGGCGGCCGCGGCGTACACGTGGCGTGCTACCTCCACAATGGACTGTAGCAGTCGGCGTTCGGTAACCCCGCCGAGAAGTTCGTGCGACATGAACGATGCCTCCTTCATGGGACGCGGCCGAAATTGGCGGCGCAGTGGTACAGCACGCTTTTGAGCTGGAACGGGGTCAGCCACGGATGTTTGCTGAGGGTCAGAGCGCCGATGCCGGTGATGTGCGGTGCCGCGAAGCTGTTTCCAGTGCTGCGCACCACGCCCCCGCCGGGCCGCGCGACGAGCACCCGCGCGCCGCGGGCGTGGAAGTCGACCGGCGGTGCCGGGTTGTAGAAGTAGGTCAGGGGGTCGTCCTGGTCGTGGCTGGCCACCGAAATCACCGAGGAGAAGTTCCACGGGTAGCTCTCCACCGGGAGGTTGTGCGCGGACACCACGAGCACGCAGCGGCGGAAGTAGGCGCGATCGGCCAGTTCGCTCAGGCGCAGCCGCAGCTCGGGCCGGGTCGTGGAGAGGCTCATGTTGATGATGTCGAACCCGTGCTCGATGGCGTACTCCAGGCCGGCGATGAGTGCGGCCCCGGTGCCGGACTTGCCATCGGTGAGCACCCGCATCGACGACACCTCCGCCTCGGGCGCGATGGCGCGGATGATGCCGGCGCAGGCGGTACCGTGGCCCGCCAGGTCCCGCGGCTCGCAGGGCTCGATCCTGGGCCAGCCACGGTCGTCCGCGACGACCTGCCACGACTGCGCGACCGGCGCCACGAGGGCATGGGATCCGTCGATCCCGCTGTCCACGACGCACACCCGTACCCCGCCGCCGTCCGCGCCCTCCCAGGCCCACCGCGCGTCAATCTCCGGAAACGCGCTGACCTCGAAGCTCTCGTCCTTGGCCATCGCGGCCCGCACACTCCACGCCGGCAGCCCCGGGAAGTGGGCGCGACGCTCCCTGCGCCAGGGCAGCGGGGCCGTCACGACCGCTCCCGGATTCCGCTGCCCGGCAGCGACGCCCCCACCGCGGCGTAGCTGTCCGCGGCGGCCTGCGCCATCCGGCGCGCACGATCGCCATCGCCGGCGCGCCGGTGTGCGAGCGCCAGGTCGGTGAGGACATCCCCGCGCAGGCACGGGTCATCGGTGCGCGCCAACAGCCGCAACACCTCGTCGGCCTCATCGTCGGGCGGCTGGCCGGACTCGGCGACGACCCTGGCCGCCGCCGCCGCGGCGACGAGCCGGCCGTGGAGGTCCATCGCGGCGGCCTGATCACGCAGGGCACCGATCTCCACCACCGCACGGTCGTCACAGCGCCACCGCACCCGCTCCCGCACCGCCAACGCCCGCACCGCCAGCGCGGCCGGCCGGTGGCCGGCATCCTCCAGCCCCTGGGCCGCCGACCGGTAATGGCGCTCGGCCCGTTCGTGCTCGCCGGCCACCGCCGCCACCGCCCCGTAGCCCTGCTCCACGAGCACCGCCGCCATCGTCAATCGCAGGTCCATCACGGACTGGTGGGCCTGCGCCAGCGCCTCGGCGGCCGCGTCGAGCCGTCCCGCCAGTGCCAGCAACCGCGCCTGCGCGACGAGCACAGGTACCAACAGGCACCGGTCGCCCGCGAACCGAGTCGCCACCTCACCGCAGAAGGCGAGCTTCTGCGGTATCGGGGTCGGAGACCACTGCCCGACCTCGCAGAGCGCCGCGAGCAGGCGATCCCGCTCGTACCCGTCGTTCATCTCCTCGGCGCGGCGCAGGGCGGCGCGCGCGGATTGCTCCGCGGCCAGGAAGCGGCCCTGGGCCAGGTACCGCAGCATGTGCAGTTGGTCGAGCCGGCACCAGCTCAGCTGGTCGGCCTCCTCGTGCCGCAGGTCTTCGGTCAGCTCCGCCACCGACACCTCGCCGTCCTGCCCGGAGCGGACCGCCAGCAGACCGAGCTGGATCCGGCAGGCGACACCGGCGCGCGAACCGGGTGATTCCTCGATGACCCGTTCTACGGCCGCCCGCGCGCCCGCCAGGTCGCCCCCGAGCAGCAGCGCGTCGCTCAGCCGGACGGCGACCAGGGCGTGTGCGGCCTCGTTCGCGCCCGGCGGGACGTCCTGGGCCCGCCGGAGCAGGCCGATCGCGGCGGGCAGGTTGCGCCGTCGCAGGGCCGTGGTGCCGTCGGACAGCAGCGCGCTGGTGGCGCGCTGGGCCAGTTCGGGCAGTTCCGGATCGTCGGGCGCGAGCACGCGCAGCAGGTGCACCGCGGCTTCAAGGTGGAAGGCGCGGTTCACCGGCTGCCGCGCGAGCTCGCGGTGCCAGTCGAGTCGCTGTCGCTTGTCCAGCCGGCCGTACACCACGTCGTGCACCGGCTGCTGCGCGAAGCGGTACTCGCCCGGTCGGGCGCAGGCGATGAGATTGCGCCGCACCAGGTCGTCGAGGACGCCCTCGGCGGATTCCACGGCCATCGTCGCCAGCTGCTCGCGCGTGAAGGTCGTACCGATGACCGACGCCACCTCCAGGACGCGGGTGGCCGCCGGCGGTAGGCGGTCGACCATGGCGCCGACCAGCGCGGTGATCGAGGGCGGGACGTCGCCGAGAGAGTAGCCCAGCGCCAGCGTCTCCACCATCAGCTCCGCGAACAGCGGGTTGCCCGCACAGTCGTCCACGATCCGGTCGACCACGTCCATGTCGTGCGCGACCACCTCGGCCGGCTGGCCACGCGCCATCAGCGATCCGACCAGGTCGAGGGTGTGAGGTCGGCCTAGCGGTCCGATGTGGACAGTCTGCCAGTCCGGGCCGTCGTTCGGGTTGCGAGGCGGAAGCTCCCGAAGCTCCTGCCTGGCCACACAGATCATCAGCACCGGATGGTCGAGCAGGCGGTCGGCCAGATCGGCGATGATGCCGAGCAGGGCGGGTTCGGCCCACTGCAGGTCCTCCCAGACCAGGGCCAGCGGGTCGGTCGCCGCACACGCCAGCAGCTCCCGTACCGCCCACGAGATCTCCTCGGTGCCCGGCCCGGACGCCTCGCCATCCGCGGTGGTTGGAGTCCGCAGCTGGGCGAGCACCTCCAGCACGCGACCGCCGCGGATGGTGGCGGCCTGCCGCGCCACATCGGCGTGGCTGAGCAGCGCGTCCAGCATCTGCCCCAGCGGACCGTAGCTGCCGGTGGCGGCGAACGACTGGCAGGCGCCGGAGATGAGAAGCGGCGTGGGCGTCTCGCCGAGCAGGCGCTCGACGGCCTCGTGCACCAGGCCGGTCTTGCCGATGCCGGGCGGCCCGAGCACCATGAGCGCCTGCGCGCGCCCAGTGCTCGTCACGGCCCTATACGCCTCGACCAGACCCGTACGCTCCGCCTCCCGGTCGACGAAGGGGACGCCGGTGCGTACCGGTGCCGACGCGTCCGCCAGCTCGACCGCCCGCCACACCGGCACCGGCTCGCGCTTGCCCTTCAGCTTCATGGGCGGCATCGGCGCGACCACGGCGTGCGACCGCACCAGGCGCACCATGACCTCATTGAGCAGGATCTCGTCGCGCTGGGCCGCGGACTGCAGCCGCGCGGCCAGGTTGACGACGTCGCCCACGATGCGCACGCCGGCGTGGGCGGAGCGGGTGACGAGCGCCTCCCCCGCCGCGATGCCGCAGTGCACTCCCGGACCCGCCGGATCCAGCCCGCTGACCGCCAGGCGCGAGACCTCCGAGCGGGTCTGGAGTGCGGCCCGCAGCGCCCGCAGGCCATCGTCCTCGCCCGACCACTCCGCCCCGAAGACCGCCATGATCGCGTCGCCGATGAACTTCTCGACGATCCCGCCGTGCCGATCCACCGCGGTCACGCAGATGTCGTAATAGCGTTCGAGAAACTGCTGCAGGGGTTCCGCATCCAGTCGTTCGGCCAGCGACGTCCACCCGACGAGGTCGATAAACAACACCGCGACGAGTCGGCGGCTCACAGGAGCTTCAACTCCTGCCCTTCCACCTCGGCCTGGGCCGCCCTCAACCGTTGCTGGACCGACAGCAGCACCTGCACCTCATGCTCGGTCAAGGACGCGACCACCTCGCGCTGGCCCTCGCTGAGCAGGTCAATCGGCTGACCCGCCTCCTTGAGCGCCTCCAGAGCGTCGAACGACGACATCCCGCTCACCTCCATTTCCTCGCAGGATCCGCGACCGCCGGGCGTCACCGCCGACACCAACCGCGCGGCGGCGCTGCTCATCCCGGCATGCGACGCAGCCACGGCGGTCATCGGTGGCCAGGCGTGCGTCGAGAGATATCCGTGCACGTAGAAGTAGGCCACCAGTTCGGCCCGGTTCTTGCATTGAAAGCGCTCGAGCAGGATGCTGATGCGCTCGCCGATCGTGTGGGGGCTGAGGTGCATTTCGCGCGCCGCCAGACTGGTCGTGTTCCCCCGTGCCAATGTGGCCACGAGAGCCAGCTCGCCGGCCGATATCAGCCCGTTCGCGTCAATGGTCATTGATACATCCTCTTGCCGGGAAACATGCCTGAACCGGATGCCAGTACCGGCGGGCGCGCGGGGCGGTCGGTCATCCGGCCGGTGCGCTGACGACGCGGACATGCAGCTCGCGGAGCATGGCCGCGGCCATGAAGGTGACCCCGTCCCATCTGGCCTTCTGCTCGAACCAGAGCCAATCTCCATCCGTGTTGACCTCCAGGAACACCGGCTCACCGGACGCCGTCATGAGCAGGTCGAACGCCCCGAACGTCAGGCGCCACCGCGCGGCGAGCGTCCGGACGACCTCCTCGACGCCTGCCGGGCAGGCCGCCCAACTGACCCGGACCCGATCCGGGGCGGTCCAGATGCTGGCCGGGCTCGGCTTGTCGACGGCGAAGGCGCAGACCCCGCCGTTGAGGTAGTAGACCCGGTACTCCTGGACGTGTTCGACGTACTCCTGAACGAGGACCGGCACCCGGCCGTCCGCCCATTCGGGCAGGTCGCCCGCTGGGTCGACGACCTGCGCGAAATATCCGTCGGTCGGATCGCGCGACGGTCCGGGAAAATGCGGGCCGAGCGCCTTGACCACGAGCCTCGCCGCCGAGTCGCGGCCGGCGCCGGTCGCCACAACCGTGCGCGGGGTCGCAACGCCCAGCCGCGCCGCGTCGCGCAGCGCCGCCACGTGTCCGGGCTCCCGTCCGGGAATCGCCACCGCCGCCAGCGCGGCGATCTGGGTCAGGAAGTTCGACCAGGACTCGACGCACAGCGACCGGGCCGCGGACCGCCCGGCCACGCTCGCCGAGATGGCGTGGGGGGACGCGTGGCGCACCCAGGCGACCGTCGGGCGTACCCGCCGGCCATCGACGTCCAGCACTCCGCCCGCCGGTTCGATCGAGGCGCGCAGTGACGGCAGGTCTTGGCCCGCGATCCGGACGGTGGGGGTGCCCAACGCCCCCACCAGCACACTCTCGATGGCGATCAGCTCCCGGCAGGCGCTGCTGTCCACCAGCACGACAGCGAGCGCCGCCGCGTCGCGGGTCACGGCCGCCCCGGCCACCAGCGCCGGCCGGCGACTACGGTCCGCCGTACGTCACCGTGCAGGGCACCGGTACTGTGACGGACGGACGGGGCCGGAGGTCCAGCCCGTGACCCGCACCGACGGTCCACCGAATTGGACACCGCACCTCCCTTGCTCGTGCCTTCCGGCCAGGCACGGACCGGGCGGGCACCATTGTGCGAGTCCCCCGTCACAACGCGTCGATTTATCTAAATGTTCTTACGGGTTGCCGACACGGCGCCGACACCCCGCCAACATCCCGCCAACGCGGCGCCGACGCCGCGCCAACGCCGCAGGCCCGACCCCGCCTCGTGGGCGGACCGGTCACCGAACGCCCCGATCCCCCCGGCGTGCCGGCCTCCGATCCCCGCCGCCGATCCCCGCCGCCGATCCCGGGGGCCACCACCGGGCGGTCCCCGGGGCACCACCGGGCGGTCTCGGGCGGATGGAGCCACTGTCTACGATCGAGTCTGTTTTCAGCCGAACCCCGGCGACTCCGCCCGCAACACCATCGACCGGGTAGAGCGGGCCCGCCGCGCACCTTGCCGATCCGGATGCTCACGCCCACGAGAGGGAACTCATGACGCAGACCGCGCCAGCGCCCGCGAAGGCCCCGACGACCCAGACGAAGCACCCGTGGCGGGCGACCGCCCGGACCGTCTTCGCCGGTGTCGTCGGCGCCCTGACGCTGCTGCCCGAGGTCGCCGCCGCCGCGCACATCGGTACCGTGCCGACCGTGGTCCAGATCCTGGCCGTCACCGGCGCCATCACGCGCGTTCTCGCGCTGCCCGGTGTCGAGGCGTGGCTCGGCCGGTACGTGCCGTGGCTCGCCGCCGCCCCGAACCAGCCGGTCGCCGCGCCGAGCCAACCGGCCAGCACCCCGAGCCAGCCGGCCAGCAAGTAGGCCCGCCGGGCGTCGCGCGGCGGCCCGGGCCGCGTGACGCCCCGGCACGTCGTACCGGCCCACCTCCGCCGAACCGGCATAAGCACCGGCAAGCCGGCGAAAGGGGCCGAGCCGGCCAGTTCGGGGCGGCGCGGACTTGCGGTAGCCGGCTACCGTCGTCGATCGAGAGGTCCGGCGACGGGAGGATCCGATGGCCGACCCACTGCAGCCGACGCTCATGACGAAGCTGCGCGCCACGCTGGCCGGTGAGCGCGACGCGGTACTGCTCGAGGCCCTGCGGGGCGCCGGCCGGGCCGCCTACGACGAGCTGCTGGCCGCCGAGGCGCTGCACGAGGAGCTGACCGCCGCCGGCACTCCACTGTGGAACGCGCCCGTGGCGGCCAGCAGCCAGCTTCTCGCCGCGTGGAACGCCTTCGTGTTGCAGACCCTCGGCGAGGCATTTCTCGACGCCGACTACACCGCCAATCCCGGAACCATCGGCTACGTTCCGAAGGTCACCTTCGACCAGGCCTCCGGGTGGCTCTCCGCGGTCGAACCCTGGGTCTCCCGTGCCCGGCAGGCCCGGGTCAACCCGGACTACGACATCGGCACCGAGCTCGCGCTGCCGGCCGGGCTGCCGGCCTGGGCCCGGGTCGAACCCTGCCCGCCCGAACACCTCGCCGCGCTGCTGGCCGCGATCCCACCGGTACGCGAGCACATCGACGTCGCCCTGCACACCCTGCGTCATGCCGGGGTGCCGGCGCAGCACCAGCAGGCGGTCAACCGGCTCAACCAGCTGGCCGCGGAGGCCGCCGCGGCCGCGGACTACGCGGTGAGCCTGCGCACCGCGCGCCATCACCGCGAACTCCACGAGCTCATCGAGAACAACCTGAAAAACGCCCTGGAGCTGTGGTTCCACGTCGGCCAGCTCGCCGCCATGCCGCGGCTGCTGACCCACTACCAGGCGCTGCGTCCGGCGCCCCGACCGGCGCTGGCAACGCTGCCCGGCGGGTCCAGGTTCGACCCATGGTGCCTGACCGACCGCGCCACGGTGGGCCGGTGGCAGGGCGACCGCCGAGCCAAGCAGGCCATCACCGAGATGTGGCAGTACGATCCGGACCCCGCCGCCACACTGACCCTCAAGGCACAGATCGACGCCGCGCTCGCCGACGGGGACATCGCGCCCTACCGCACCCGTGGCGGAAGCACCTGCTTCTTCGAGTGCCCGTGGTCGTCGCTGTACGAGGTCCGCCGCCCGATCCTGCTCGACGGACACTCGCTCAAGGTTCTGCAGCAGTTCGCGCTGCGGGCCGCCGCCGACAACGTACCCCGCGGCGGCGCGTTCCAGCGCGGCATCGTCATCGGACCGTTCCAGCGGACCACCGAGGTCGAGTACTGCGACCCCGACGGTCTGCACTGACGCTTCCTGTGGCGCGGTTGGCGGGGCGCGGTCACCCCGACCGGGTGACCGCGCCCGCCGCGTCCGGTTACTTCACATGCACCTTCCCGGTCGCGGTGTACCCCGACCCGATGCCGGTGGCGGTCAGCGGGACCTGACCGGTGGGCGTGCCAGCCGGTACCGTCTGGTCGATGCTGACCCTGCCGTGGGCGTCGGCGACGGCGGAGCCGAGCGGAGCACCGCCGAGGGTGAGCGTGACGCTCTCCCCGGCCCGGAACCCGGTGGCCGTGACCGGCAGCGCCGCGCCCACCCTCACCGGTACCCCGGTGGTCTTGATCTTGCCGGGGTGGGCGAGGGCGGTGAACTCGGCGCACGCGTTGCCCTGGGTGCCCACCGGCGGCGCCAGCGGGCCGCCGCCGGTCAGCCCATCGTCCTCCCGGACGGTGATGGTGCCGAAGTCGCCGGTGCCGAGCACGGCGTTGGTGGTGTCACCCACCGCCACCTTGTACGAGGTCGTCGCCGTCGCCGACGGTGTGGTGTTGCCCAGCGTGGGCACCGTGACGGTCTGGCAGGTCTGGCCCGGCTCGAAGGTGACCTGCCGCATCGCCAGGCCGACCCCGGTGGTGGTCGAACCGATCACCGACAGGTAGGCGCTGACCGGCGTGCTGGACTTCCCGGACAGGTACACCGCGACCTGGGCGGTGCCCGGCCCGCCGCCCTCCTCGATCGCCGTGGAGGCCACGTTCACGGTCGGGCGCTCGTGCACCCGCGGGGTACCCATGGCCGGCGTGTCGAAGACCAGATCCTGCAGGTACTCGCCACCGCTTGCGGTCCCGTCGGCCCCGACGCCGGCGGTGAACCGGATCGACGCGAGGTGGTGCGTGTCGAGCCCGGCCTTGGCGAGGGTGGCGGTCGGTACGTGCGCCTGCTGGAGTACCAGCTTGTGCAGGAGCGTCGACGTGCTGCCCGGCATCCGCCGCACGGTCCACGGGTTGAGGTCCGACAGCGGCGAACTCCAGGCGTGGCCCCGGGTGTCCGTCACGGTCAGGGTCAGCCCGGTGCCGGTGGCGACGCTTTCGTCCGGAGAGGCGTTGACGACCAGCTCACGGTACTTCGAAACGTCGCGTTGGCCGGACGTCAGGGCCACGGTGAGCGCTCCGGTGCCGTCGGTCCAGGTCAGGTGGGTCAGCTGGTTCAGCGGGACGTTCGGCTGGTAGTTGGCCGGTGTCCAGTAGGGCTGCGCCTGGCTGGTCAGCCCGACCGCCGTGCTGGTGCAGGTCGGCAGCGCCGGTGGAAGCGTGCGGCCGTACTTGCTCGCGCACACCGCCGCGGTGGCGGTGCCACTGGTCGTGATCTGCTTGCTCGTGGCGGCGAAATCGGCGATGTCCGCGCGGTCCGCGGCCGGCTGCTGCGCCACCGTCCGCACGTCCGCGAAGGAGGCCACCGAGGACGGCTCCACGCCCGACCCGTCGAACATCGACTGGAACTCCTTGTGCCCGCCGAGGGTGAGTTCGAAGAAGCCGGTGAGGTATTCGGTGCCGACGGCGTACTGCTGCGCCGCGCTGAGCCGGATGTTGTCCGGCGACGCCTTCGCCGGGTCGCTCGTGCCGCAGACGGAGTCGTCACTGGCGGACCAGTCGTCGGAGGCACCGGGGTAGGGCGGGGTCCACGAGCTGTTGTAGAAGTCGTGGTCGGTGCCCATCACCCAGATGTCGGAGCGCGCCACGTCGTCGCTGAACGCCTCTCGCGAGTCGGCGTAGAAGTGTTGCCCCTGCTGGTCGGAGACGTCGCCGTCGCAGTAGGGCAGCAGCGTCGTGGTGATGACATCGGGCAGCGTCGCGCGGGTGAAGTCGATGGGCGCGAGCGCGAAGATGGACTTGATGTCGAAGGGGTGCGCGAGTCCCTCGTTGAGGTTGCCGGCGGTGACCGCGCCCTCGCCGCCGCGCGAGTGGCCCATCACGCCGATGTCACTGAAGTCCATCGTGCCCTTCAGGTTCGCGGCGCGCAGCGTCGTCGCCGTGGGGTGGGTGGCCTGCCCGGCCGCCAGCGCCTGGTCGAGGGTGACGTCGGCGTCGGTGGTGGCGTCGTGATAGACGACCGGCTTGCCGGCGTTGGCCTTCTGGAGCATCGTCAGCGAGTCCAGGATCAGCTGGCCGCGGGCCACCGCACCGGCGTCGGCGCCGAAGCTGCCGTCGAAGGCGTTGATGGAGTTCGCGGAGATGGACACCACGGTGTATCCGGCCGCGGCCAGCGCGTCGCCGGCGCCGTCGTATCCCGCGTAGCTCAGGATCGGCGCGGTGCCGGCCGGGCAGGGCCAGCCGCTGGTGCCGCGCAGCGTGGTGAGGTTGTAGCAGCTGCTGTGGCGGCCGTGCAGGAAGACCACCAGCGGGTGCTCGCCCTTGCCGGCAGGCAGGTAGACGCGGCCTTCCAGCTCGCCGCGGTGGCCGCCGAGATTGGCCAGCGGGATCGACGCGGTGCCGAAGTTGTAGTCGGCGACGGTGTAGGCGCCGGTGCTGTGCGCGAGCGGGTCGGGACCGGCGGGCGGTGCGGTGGTGGCGGGTGGCGCGGTGGCGGCCGGGGATGCCGCCGCCCGCGCCGCCTTCGCCGCCGGCGGGTTCGCGGTGCCGGCATCGCCCGACGCCCATCGCCACGTGACGGCGTCGGCCCGCGCGACCGCGGGGTCCGCCGTGGCGATGCTCAGGGTGGTGCCGTCCGGGGACTCCTGAGCCAGACCGAGGTCGGACCCGTTGACGACCAGTTCGGGGGCATCGTTCTTGACGGGCAGCGGTGCGTCGAGGTTCAGCGACACGACGTACCCGCCGGCGGCGGCGGTGACGGACCAGTCGGAGCCGGAGGCGACCACGCCGTCGGGGGCGGGGGCCGCGCTCGCGGTACCGCCCAGTGCCGCGGTGAGGGCGAGGGCGAGCGCTGCCGTCCCGACGACGGCTCTCGGGCGACGAAGCGCCCGGCGGACAGATTGTTGCACGCGGAATCTCCTGGATCGGGGGAAGGACCGCAGGGGCGTCGGACGCGCGGGACCGGGACACACCAGGATGCCGGGGCCAGCGGGTCTCTCGACCCTCCTGGAAGTGAATCTTGCAGATCCGTCGTTCCGCATGAATGGACGAAACAGCATTGGAGTCGACGTTTCACGCGGCCGAAACGCGCGAGACCGGGATTCTTGGGTTCCGTCCGGGTTGATCCGGCACCGTGCGACTTAAATTCGATCATGGGCTTTACGCCCGGTTTGCCGGTACCGGCGGACGGTGCGGTAGGCGCTACGATCGCCGGAGGTTACTCGCAGGCACCGGTATCGATGAAAAGATTCGAGGGGCGGCCCAGATGAGCAGTGACCGAGCATGGACTCCGGCCGATCCGCTGTCGCGCATCGACACGACCGTCGCGCACCCCGCCCGCAGATACGACTACCTGCTCGGCGGCACCGCCAACTTCCCCGCCGACCGGGAGTCCGGCGACCGGATCCTCGCCGCGTTCCCCACCGCGCGCGTCGCCGTCCTCGAAAACCGCCGCTTCCTGTCCCGCGCCGTCACCCACCTGGCGCGGGAGGTCGGCATCCGCCAGTTACTCGACCTCGGCAGCGGCATCCCGACCAGTCCCAACACGCACGAGGTCGCCCAGGGCATCGCGCCGGCCAGCCGGATCGTCTACGTCGACAACGACCCCATCGTGTCGGCGCACTCCCGCGCCCTGCTCAGCGGCGCCCCCGAGGGCTCCACCGCCTACCTCGAGGCCGACCTGCACGAGCCCGAGCAAATCCTGACCCATCCGGAACTGCGCCGCACCCTGGACCTGTCCCAGCCGGTCGCCCTGATGCTGCTCAGCGTCCTACACTTCGTGCCCGACTCCGACGACCCACCCGGTCTCGTCACGACGCTGCTCGACGCGCTCGCGCCCGGCAGCTACCTGGTCATGACCCACGTCACCCACGACTTCATGCCGCCGGAGCGGGTCAACGCCAACAGCCGGATCGCGGCGGCGGAGGCGATCTACCCGCGGTCCAGGCCGCAGTTCGAGGTCTTCTTCGACGGTCTCGAACTCGTGGAGCCCGGCATCGTCCCGCCGTCGCAGTGGCGGGACGACGCCGAATCGCGGCCTCGACCGGACGTCAGGCAGATCGGTGGCTACGCCGCCGTCGCCCGGACACCCTGAGATCGCAGAACACCCGCGGATCGCGCGCGCCGCGCCGGGCCGGGCGCCGGCCGGCACTCGGGCACCGGCCGGGAGGTCGCTGACGCCGGGGCGCGGGCGGGAGGCTGTTGACGCCCGGGCGCGGGCGGTTGTTAGGCGAAGACCTCGCTGAGGAAGCCGGTGAGCCGCTGCCAGCTGCGGGCGTCGGCCTTGGCCCGGTAGGCGGGCCCCGCCTCGGGCAGCGTGAAGGCGTGCGGGGCACCCGAGTACGAGATGATCTCGAAGTCGACGTCGGCGGCCCGCAGCTCGTTCTCGAACGCGATGACGGCCTCGTCCGGAACCACCGGGTCGGCGGCGCCCGTCATGATCAGCAGCGGGGTGCGGATGGCCGAGGCGTCGCTCGGATCGTGCGCGATGAGTCCGCCGTGGAACGAGGCGGTGCCCCGCAGGTTCGCACCGGTACGCGCGAACTCCAGCGCCCCGGAGCCGCCGAAGCAGTATCCGATGACCGCGATGCGGTCGGGGTCGACGCGCGGATCGGCCACCAACCGGTCGTACCCGGCCTGCATCCGCGCCCGGAACAGCGACAGGTTGCCGTAGTACTTCCCGGCCTCGGCCGCCGGCTCCTGCTCACCGGTCGGGCGGATCCCCGCGCCGTAGATGTCCGCGGCGAACGCGGCGTAGCCGAGGCGGGCGAGCATCTGGGAACGCACCTTCGGGTACTCCCGCAGGCCGGTCCAGTCGTGCACGACCAGCACCCCGGGCTTGCGCTCCGCGATCGCCGCATCGTGGGCGAAATAGCCCTCCAGCGCGAGGCCCTCGTGCTGGTAGTCGACGGCCTCCGCTTCGATGCGCGCGCCGTCGCGGGCGGGTACCGAGTCGAGCAGGGCCTGGTGTGCAGTGGAAAAGGTTGTCACGCCCGGATCGTATCTCGCGATTTTCACCGGCCGGGCGCCGGCGGGACTGCCCCTACGCCGCCACGCACAGATCGGAGAGCCGGGTGGTAACGCCCTACGGTGGCGGTTACTCGGCGGGCGCCGGGGGACGCGGCCGGGCGATGGCGAACGCGAAGCGGAGTTCTTGAACGGCACCCGGCCGTTCGGTGAACGCCAACTTGCGTCGGTACGGCGCGCCGGGCCGCCAACGCGACTTGGTGCATCATGGTCGCGTGACGGGGGTTCGGGAGCGCCCGACGGTGCGGGTCCGGGTGGGCGAGCGGGTCGATGGCGCGCTGGCGTCGGTGCTGGAGCGCCTGCCACCCCGCCTGCGCCGGGTCCTGCCCCGGGAGTTGGTCGGGTTCGCGATCCTCGGCGGGTTCACGTTCCTCATCGATCTCGGGCTGCTCAGCGCGCTACACGCGTGGACCGGCCTGCCGGAGGCGGCCGAGGTGAGCATCGCGTACCTGAGCGCGTTCGCGCTCAACTTCGTCCTCAACCGCACCCTGAACTTCCGCTCCCACGCGCCCATGGGCGGCCAGGCGCTGCGCTACCTGCTGGTGCTCGGCTGCGACTACGGGCTGACGCTGGGCGTCACCACCGGCCTGAGCGGCCTCGGCCTGGACTTCCGGCTGGCCCGGCTGACCGCCGCCGGCTGCGTGGCCGTGTTCACGTACACCGCCGCCCGCCGGTGGGTATTCGGCCGCCGCTGACCCACCGCCGCGCGGTTGCGGTCGCGGTTGCTTTGCGGGACACGGAACGGGAGACCTGGCGCGGTGTGGCTAGCAGGATGCGCATCAAATGGTCATTGAATGATGGCGGCGGAGAAGGTTTTCCAGGAGGTCGACGACAAGTTCCGGTCTGCTGCAGAACGGCGAGTGGCTTGTCGCCCAGCTCAGGGTCGTCCCGCAGCGGGTTGCGAGCCGCTGTTGCAGGGCCGGGTCGATGGCGCGGTCGGCGGTACACACGACATAGGTGGAGGCGACCGTGCGCCACGCCGCCCGTTGTGGGAGAGCTGTGTCGGCGGCCAGGCAGCCGCGATGGAGTCGCGGGACGGCCACGTCCACGCCTGCCCGCCGGAGCCGCCGAGCAACCTGGTCGAAGTGGCGTGGCTGGTGCCACAGGCCATGGACCAGCACTACCGTGCTCGCGCGATCAGTGGCCTTGCTCGACGTCGCCATGCGTTCACACGTACCAGATGGCGCCGACGAGATGGTACGAGAGGTGAGGTGAACCCGGCCCGCGTCGGCCCATCGCCGGCCCGGGCACGTCAGGACGTGGGAACCGCCTCGACCGGCCACGCTCCGCGCCGCATGAGGTCGAGGATCAGCGCGCCGATGTTCCAAGCGTCGTCGGCCCCGTTGTGGTGGCGCCCCTCCAGCGGCAGCCCGACGTACCGCAGCGCGTCGGCCATTCCCATCCGCCGCACCGAATGTGCCTCGGCGAACAACGCCTTGGCGTTGACGTGCACGGCACCGAACGGGTACCGGGCCCCGGACGGGGCGCACTGGCGCTCGAACTGCCTGCGATCGTAGTCGCCCCAACTCGCCCAGGGCCGGCCGCGCGACCGGTGTCGCCGCACGAGGATCTCGAGCGCCTGGCGGAAGTCGACGCCGCCGTCGACCTCGGCCTGGGTGATGCCGGTCAGCTCGGTGCAGAAGGCGCTCACCCGCGAGCGGGTCGGGCGCACGATGATGCGGGCCCGCTCGACGCGCTCGCGGGCCTGAACGTCGACGACACACAGGCCGATCTCAATGATCTCGCTGACCTGGCCGGCCGGCGGCTCGCCCCGCCAACAGGTGGCTTCCAGGTCCACCGCGTTGAGAAAACGCCCGTACCGCTCGGCAGCCATGCTCGCGACGGTACGGACGATCCGGGCGCGGCGCACGCCCATTTCCGGCGTGTACCGCGCCCGGCGGGCACCGCTGATCCGACCTCGGCTCCGGTCCCCCTCCACCCGCCCCCCGGTCTGCCGTCCGGTGGGCGGAGTGGGCGGGGCGGGCTTAGCGCCGTCCCTGCATCGCGGGGGCCGGTTGGAGGAAGTCCATCAGCGCCTCGTTGCATTCCTTCGCGTGGGTCCACGGGATCCCGTGCGGCGCACCGGCCAGCTCGATCAGTTTGCTGCCCTGCAGCATCGGGGCGAGGCGCTTCCCGGTCACCGGGAACGGCAGCACCTCGTCCTTCTCGCCCTGGATGATGAGCACCGGCACGTCGATGCGGGGCAGGTCTCCCCTGAAGTCGGTCAGCCAGGCGTCGACGGAGTTGTGCATGGCGACGGCGGACGACTTCGCGGCGATCTGCCAGTGCCCCTTGAACGCGTCTTCGCTGACCCGCTTGCCCTTGTTGTCGTCGAAGCTGAAGAACTTCGTCACGAACGTGGTGACGAACTGGTACCGATCCTCGATGACGGCCTGCTTGAAGCCGTCGAACAGGCTCTGCTCCAAACCCTCCGGGTTGTCGGAGGTCTTCAGCAGGAACGGCGCCAGCGGAGACATCACCACCGCGCGGTCTACCCGGTCCGACCCGTAGGCGCCCAGGTACCGGACCACCTCACCGGTGCCCATCGAGTGGCCGACCAGGATCGCGTTGCGCAGATCGAGGTCGTTCATCAGGGCGCTGAGGTCGGAGGCGAAAGTGTCGTAGTCATACCCCGTGACCGGTTGGCTGGAGTTTCCGAACCCTCGCCGGTCGTAGGTGATGACGCGGTAGCCGGCGGCCAGCAGCGGGGTCAGCTGCTTCTCCCAGGTCGAGCCGCCGTACGGGTAGCCGGCGATCAGCACGATCGGTTGTCCGGCGCCGTGGTCCTCGTAGTACAGGTCGACGGGTGCCGAGTTCTCCGAGCTGACGGTCAGGTAGGGCATCCGAACCTCCTCAGGGTCGCTACCCATGCCGTTCCCGACAACCGGACCCCTACTCCCCCCGATCGAGTGACTCGGCACGAGGCTCCAGCGCTCGGGCGACGGCGCCGCGTGATGGGTTTTCGACGGGCGGTGCCGGTTGACCGCTTCGGACGGGAATGGCTGTGACAGGGCCGGCCCGGAGCGGTTTTGTCGGTAGCCGCGGCTACAGTGTCGCCGTCGTGAGGATCGAGGAGGGTGCAGTGGCGGGTGGGCAGACCGACAACACGGCGATCGAGGCGGACGGCGAGACTTTCGTCTTCCCGGCCGCGTGGCGCCGATACGTTCTGCCGCGCCGGGGTGGCATACCCGGACCGGTGCTGCGCCCCGACGCCGCCGGCGCCGACGAGCTCGTGCGGGTGGCGAAGGCCACCATCGAGACCCGCGTCGAGCATCCGGCCAGCGATCCCGCGCTCGTCGCCGCCGCGCGGGCCTACCTCGCCGACCCGGCGACCGGGCCGGCCGAAGGGGCCGGCGTGGTGGGCGGCCTGGTCACCTGTCACCTCGCCTGGGGCAAATACGATGTGCTGTCGAGGCTGGCCGACGCCTGGGTGGCGACCCGCGGCGTCGTCTTCGCGGCCCAGGCCGCCGTGTACCTGGCCGGCCTGGATTACGGCGGTCACTCGCAGAACGGCCACCAGACCGAGCCGAACCTGACCCGCGAGACCGGCCGTGGGTGGGGCTACTTCCCGCAGTGGCTTGCCGTCGGCGCGAGGGTGCGGGCCTACCTCGCCGCCGCCGGCGACGACGAATACGCTGCGGCGATCACCACGCTCACCGACCTGCGTTCGCAGTCGCTGGAATGGCGCGCGGCCACCTCGTTCCTGCTGCCCACCGAGCGGTCGTGGGTGGACGTCGACTGCGCGGCGATGGCCGCCAGCGGCGACCGCTACGTGGCGCACCTGCTGTGGTGTTCGGCGACCACGGGCGAGCAACTCGCCCTGCTCGCGCCGGCCATCGACGCCTGGGGGTTGGCGGGAGACCTCACGGCGCTGGCGACCGTGGTCGAGGGAGCCGGGCCGGCGGTCACGCCGCTGCTGCTGGACTGGTTCGACAGCGGATACACCGACGCCGACCGGCAGCAGCGCATCGTCGACACGATCGCGCAGTTCCCGACCGATGAGGCGGTCACGAGTCTGATCGCCCGCCTGGGCCGCAAGTACGTCGCCCTGGCCGCCCTGGAGGCGGCCCGGCGCTTCCCCCGGCGCGCGTTGCGCCTGCTCGCCGCCGACGGCGGGCGCGCCGCCGGCGACCTGCTGCGCGTTCACGTGCTGACCCACCAGGAACTCGCCGAGGGTGAACTGGACAACCTCGCGCCGGCCGCGCGGGGCCGGGTGACGGCCGTCCTCGCCGAACGGTTGGCGGTCCCCGAGGCGCCGGCTGAGGCCCTGCCCTCCGTCCTGGTCACGCCGCCCTGGACCGTGAAGCGGAAGGCCGACAAGCCGATCGTCGTGGCCGGGCTCGAATTCACCGGCGAACCGGTGCTGGCCTGGGCGCCTGGCGAGCGGGAGAGGTGGGAGGCCAGGGAGGTGCCGCCGCGCGCCAACTGGTGGAGCCTCGGCATGTCCGTCGAGGCCGCCGCCGACCGGTACGCGGCGGGCGAGCTGGCGCCACACCTCCAGGTGACCCTCATGCTGACCGGGCCGGTCGAGGTGATTCGATCGCTGCTGCCGGACTGGCGACCCGAGCGGACCTGGGACGCCGAGGACTGGCTGCCCCCGATGGTGGTCCGCTACGGGCTGGCCGCGCTGCCGGCGGCCGTGCACCTGGCCGATAAGCGGCCCACGAACTGCACCGAGTTCCTGCTGCCGTTCGCCAGCGCGCGGATCGCCTCGCACATGGCCGACGTGCTGGCCCGGCTCAAGTCGATGCGCGCGACGGCCGTGGCCTGGTTCGACCGGCACCCGGCCTACGCCGCCCGGGCGCTGACCCCGGTGGCGCTGGGCAAGGCCGGCACGGCCCGCCGGAGGGCGGAGGAGTCGCTGCGGGTCATCGCGATCCGGCATCGCGACGAGGTCCTGACGGCCGCCGCCGACTACGGCCCGCGGGCACTGGCGGGGGTGGAGGCCCTGCTGGGGGTCGACCCGCTGGACATGCTGCCGGCCCGCATCCCGGAGCTGCCCGCGTGGGCGGAGCCCAGCCTGCTGCCCCGGATCCTGCTGCGGGACCGGTCGTCGGCGCTGGGCGACCAGGCGACCCGGCACCTGTGCACCATGCTGGCCATCTCCAAGCCCGACGGGGTCTACGCCGGGGTGCCGCTGGTCATCGAGGCGTGCGACCGCCGGTCGTTGGCCGCCTTCTCGTGGGCGCTGCTACAACAGTGGCAGACGGTCGGCGCGCCGGCCAAGGAGGCGTGGCCGCTGCACGCGCTGCGCTGGCTCGGCGACGACGACACCGTACGGCAGCTGTCGCAGGTGATCCGGGCGTGGCCCGGGGAGGGCGGTCACGCCCGGGCTCAGCTCGGCCTCGACGTCCTCGCCGACATCGGCTCCGACCTGGCGCTGATGCACCTGAGCCGGATCGCGCAGAAGTCCTCGTTCCGGGCGTTGAAGGAGCGGGCGGGTGAGAAGGTCGCCGAGGTGGCCGCCGGCCTGGGCCTGACCGCCGAGCAGCTCGCCGACCGGCTGGTGCCCGACCTCGGACTGGACGTGAACGGTTCGCTGACCCTGGACTACGGTCCCCGCCGGTTCGTGGTCGGGTTCGACGAGCAGCTCAAGCCCTACGTGGCCGACGAAACCGGTGCGCGCCGCAAGGTCCTGCCCAAGCCGGGTGCCCGCGACGACCCGCGGGCGGCACCGGCGGCCTACGAGCGGTTCAAGGGTCTGAAGAAGGAGGTGCGCGCGATCGCCGACGAACAGATCCGGCGGTTGGAGGCCGCGATGGTCGCCCAGCGGCGGTGGTCGGCGGACGACTTCAATGCCTACTTCCTGCACCACCCGCTGCTGTGGCACATCGTGCGCCGGCTGGTCTGGACGGCGACGGTCGGCGAGCATGCCGCCGTCGCGTTCCGGGTCGCGGAGGACCGCACCCTCGCCGACGTCGAGGACGACGGGTACGACCTGCCGGTGGCGGCCACCATCGGGCTGGCCCACCCGCTGCACCTCGGCGAGCAGGTCGCCGCCTGGTCGGAGACCTTCGCCGACTACGAGATCCTGCAGCCGTTTCCGCAGCTCGGCCGGGCGGTGCACCGGCTGACGGACGCCGAGCGGGAGGCCACCGAGCTGACCCGGTTCGACGGCCTCAAGATATCCACGACGACCGTCCTCGGACTGGAGCGGCGTGGCTGGCGGCGCGGCGATCCGCAGGATGGCGGCGTCCAGTGCTGGATGTGGCGGGCCACCCCGGCGGGCCGGGCCATCGTGCTCGACCTCGACCCAGGCATCGCGATCGGCGCGCTGGACGTTTTCCCCGACCAGCGAATCAAGTCAATCTGGATCAACGGCAGCCCGTTCGGGACGTGGCGGCCGCCCACGCTCAGCCGGCGGTTCGACGAGTTGGACGCGGTGACCGCCTCGGAGATGCTGCGCGACCTGATGGAGGTGCTGGCGCGATGACCCCGAAGCAAGCAAGCCCGGAGCAAGCCAGCCCGGAGCAAGCCAGCCCGGAGCAATCCAGCCCGGAGCAATCCAGCCCGACATCGGCGAGCCCGAAGCAGAGGGGCGCGAGACCGGCGAGGCCGAAGCCCGCGAACCCGGCCCCCGCGAACCCGGCCTCCGCGAACCCGGCCTCCGCAAGCCTCGAGTCGGCGAGCCCGGCGGGCGGTTCGACGGTGCAGCGGCCGCCGGCCGAGGTCCGTTACGCCGACGAACTGGCCCGGCTGCGGGAGACCGACCGAGGCGAGCGGCCGCCGGGCTGGGCGCTGAGCCTGCAGGCGGCGCGCACGTTCATCACCGGCGACCCGGCGGCCGGCATCAGCCGCAAGTTCGTCGGTGACCCGTCGTTGATCGACCGGTCGCTGGTGACGCTGGCCACCAGCCGCGGCCTGATGCTGGTCGGCGAGCCCGGCACGGCCAAGTCGCTGCTGTCGGAGCTGCTGGCCGCGGCGGTCAGCGGCGACTCCACGCTGGTCATCCAGGGCGGCGCGGCCACCACAGAGGATCAGATCAAATACTCGTGGAACTACGCGCTGCTGGTGGCCGAGGGCCCGACGCCCCGGTCGCTGGTCTCCGCCCCGCTGCTGCGCGGCATGGCCGAGGGCCGGGTGGTGCGGTTCGAGGAGATCACGCGCTGCCCGCTGGAGGTGCAGGACTGCCTGCTGTCACCGCTGTCGGACCGGGTGCTGGCCATCCCGGAGCTGCCCGGCGACGACGGGCTCGTCTTCGCCCGCGACGGGTTCACCGTCATCGCCACGGCGAACACCCGCGACCGCGGCGTCAACGAGATGAGCGCGGCGCTGAAACGGCGGTTCAACTTCGAGACCGTGTTCCCGATCCCGGATCTGGCCACCGAGCTGGACCTGGTCCAGACGCAGGCGACCGAGCTGCTGCTGCGCTCCGGCGTCCGGGTGCCGCCGCGCCGCGACGTGCTGGAGGTTCTGGTCACCACGTTCCGCGAGCTGCGCGACGGCGTCACCGAGCGCGGCGACAGCATGGAACGGCTGTCCGCCGTGATGAGCACCGCCGAGGCGGTGTCGGTGGCGCACGCGGTCGGGCTGCGGGGCTGGTTCCTGCGCGGGGAGGCAGGCGACGCGGGCGACATCGTGGCCTGCCTGGCCGGCACCGCGGCCAAGGACAACGCCGACGACCTGGCCCGGCTGCGCCACTACCTGCAGCAGCAGGCCCGGGCCCGGCCGGGGGCGCAGTGGCAGGCGCTGCACGCCGCCCGGAACCTGCTGCCCGGCTGATGGCCACCGCCCCATCGCCGGCCGCGGCGCCGCCCACCCCGGCGCCACCAATCCCACCGCCGCCCACCCCGGCACCCGCCACCTCGCCGCCGATCGGACCGCCGCCGGTCGGACCGCCGCCGGTCGGACCGTCCGCGGCCAGCCCGGCGCCGGTCACCATCGTGGGGGTCCGGCATCACAGCCCCGCCTGCGCCCGGCTCGTCGCCGACACCATCGACGCGCTGCGCCCCGCGCACGTGCTGGTGGAGGGCCCCGCCGACCTGAACGACCGGATGGACGAGCTGCTGCTGGGCCACGCCCTGCCGGTGGCCGTGTTCACCTCGTACCGGGACGGGGAGCGCACCCACGCGTCGTGGAGCCCGCTGTGCGCGTACTCGCCGGAATGGGTGGCGCTGGAGAGCGGCCGGGCGGCCGGCGCCCAGGTGCGGTTCGTCGACCTGCCGGCGTGGCATCCGGCGTTCGCGCGGCGGGAAAACCGGTACGCCGACGCCGAGGAGCGCTACCACGAGGCGACCGTGCGGCTGTGCGCGGCCTTCGGCATGGACAACGCCGACACGCTGTGGGATCACCTGGTGGAGGCCGCTCCGGTCGAAGGGCTCGGCGAGCGGCTGGACGTGTACTTCGAGATGCTGCGCGGCGACGCCGACGCCTCCGCGTCCGACCTGGAGCGCGAGGCGTACATGGCCGGCTGGATCCGGGCCGCGGCCGCTCGCCGCGACGGCCCGGTCCTCGTGGTGTGCGGGGGCTTCCACCGACCGGCGCTCCAACGACTGTGCGCCGAGCCCACCGACCCGGCGCCGCCGGGCGAGCCCATCGACCCGGCGCCGCCGGGCGAACCCACCGACCCGGCGTGGCCCGAGGTGCCGTGGCCGCCGGCGGACGCGACCGGGACGAGCTACCTGGTGCCGTACTCCTTCAAGCGGCTGGACGCCTTCCACGGGTACCAGTCCGGCATGCCCTCGCCCGAGTTCTACCAGCGGGTCTGGGAGGGCGGACCCGTCGACGCCGCGCGCGGACTCACCGAGGCGGTGGTGCTGCGCCTGCGCCAGCGGGGCCAGCCGGTCTCCACGGCCGACCTGATAGCGGCCCGGACCATGGCCGAGGGCCTGGCCCGGGTCCGCGGGCACTCCTGGCCGGCCCGTGCCGACGTCCTCGACGGCCTCGTCTCGGCCCTGGTCGGCGAGGCGATGGAGGTGCCGCTGCCGTGGGCACACCGCGGCCGGCTGGCGGCCGGCACCCACCCGGTCGTGGTCGAGATGGTCGCGGCGCTCGCCGGTGACCGGGTGGGCCGGTTGCACCCGGACACGCCGCTGCCGCCGCTGGTCGGTCAGGCGATGACCGAACTGGCCCGGCTCGGCCTGGACGCGGACGGCTCCCGCACCGTCGAGCTGACCGACGACACCGACCGGGAACGCAGCCGGACCATGCACCGGCTGCGCGTGCTGGGCGTGCCCGGGTTCATCCGCGACGGCGGTCCCCGCCCGGGCGCCGATCCGGCGCTGACGGAGCGGTGGCGCCTGTCGGCCCACGACGATCGGCTGGTGGCGCTGATCGAGGCCGGGGCGTACGGGCCCACCCTCGCCGAGGCCGCCGCCGCGATCCTGGTGGAGCGCGCCGGCCTCGCGGCCGGCCACCCGGGCGCGGTCGCCGATGTCCTGTTCGACGCCGCCCTGTGCGGCATCATCGGGCTGGCCGACCGGATCGTGGCGACGCTGCGCCGCGGCATCGGCACCATCGCCGACCTGGGCGACCTCGGCCGCGTGCTGGCCGTGGCGCTGGGCCTGTGGCGGCACGACCGGCTGTTCGACGCCGCCCGCAGCCCGGTCCTGGGCGCGGTCATCGCGGAGGGGGTCACCCGCGGGCTGTGGCTGGCCGAGGGCGTACACGGCGGGCCCGCGCCGGCCGACCCCAACCGGCTCACCGCCATCGTGGCGATCCGTGACGCCGTGCGCCACGCCGGATCGCCGCTGCGCCTGGACCCGGATGCCGTACTGGCCGTCATGGGCCGGATCGCCGCCGACGCCACGGCCCCGCCCGACCTGCGGGGCGCCGCCTTCGGCGTCGGCTGGTCCCTGGGCTCGTCCGCCGACGCCGGGCGGGCCGTGCGCGGCGCGAGCGGGCCGGCGACGCTGGGCGACTGGTTGGCCGGGCTGTTCAGCGTCGCCCGTGAGGAGGCGATCGCCGACGACGGCCTGCTCGAAATCCTGGACGGGTTGGTCGGCGCGATGACCGAGACCGACTTCCTGGTGGGGCTGCCCGCGCTGCGCCAGGCGTTCGCCTACTTCCCGCCCCGGGAGCGGCAGGCCATCGCCGAGGCGATGCTGGCCCGCCGCGGGATCAACGTTCCGGCCCGGGGCCTGCTGCGGCTGGGCTCCGACCCGATGCGACTGGCACGGGCGCGGGAGCTCGACGCGTACGTCGACGACCTGCTGACCCGCGAAGGGCTGGTGACTCCCGGGTGACCACACCGCCGGAACCGCTCGACCCGAACCTGGAGCGCTGGCGCCTCATCCTGGGTGAGGCGGGCGACGCCTGCCGCAACGGTCACGCGCTCCGCCAGGACGCGGCGGGCCGCGACTCGGCCCTCGACTGGCTCTACGGCCGCGACGAGGACCTGGCTCGCCGCGACGTGCGCACCCGGACCGGCGGCGACGGGCCGTCCCAGCTCACCACGGTGGACTGGCTTAACCAGATCACGAAGCTGTTCCCGAAGGAGACGATCGAGCGGCTGGAACGGGACGCCGTCGAGCGGTACAACATCCCGGACGTGCTGACCGACCCGGACGTGCTCGGCCGGATCGAGCCCAACCCCACCCTGCTGGGGGCCGTACTGCGCACGAAACACCTGATGAACCCGGAGGTGCTCGCGCTGGCGCGGCGGATAGTGGCCGCGGTGGTGCGGGAGTTGATGGACCGGTTGGAGGTCACCGTCCGGCAGTCTTTCACCGGGACCCGGTCCCGGCGGCCCAGCCGGTTCCGGCAGGCCCGCAACTTCGACGTGCGCCGCACCATCCGGGCCAACCTCGGCCACTACCAGCCCGAACAGCGCCGGCTGCTGATCGAGGAGGCGTACTTCTTCGGCCGCACCCGCCGGCAGCTGCAGCCGTGGCAGTTCATCCTGCTCGTCGACCAGTCCGGCTCCATGGTGAGTTCGGTCATCCACTCCGCCGTCACCGCAGCCTGCCTGTGGGGCCTGCCCGGGATCCGCACCCACCTGGTCGCGTTCGACACCGACGTCGTCGACCTGACCTCCGACGTTGACGACCCGGTGGAGCTTCTGCTCAAGGTGCAGCTCGGCGGCGGCACCGACATCGCCCGCGCGGTGACCTACGGCGCGAGCCTCATCGACAACCCACGCCGGACGATCGTCGCGGTCGTCACCGACTTCTACGAGGGGGCCAGCCCGTCGGCGCTCGTGCACGCGGTACGGCGGCTGGTCGAGCAGGGCAGCCACGTGCTCGGGCTCGCGGCGCTCGACGAGGAGGCGAACCCGTCGTACGACCGGCAGACCGCCCAGTTGCTGGCCGACGTGGGCGCGCACGTGGGCGCCATGACCCCCGCGCACCTGGCCGAGTTCATCGCCGAGACGGTGAGCCGATGAGGACAGTGAGCCGATGAGAGCCGACCTGATGGCGCTGACCACCGACGCGCTGGCGGCGCTGACCAACCGGGGTCTGGTCAAGCGGGCCGCGAAGGGCATCGACGCCGGGGACGTACCCGCGATCGTCACCGACGCCGACGGCACGGTCCGGGCCGAGTTCTCCGACGGGGTGCGCACCAGCCTGCCGCCCGGCGGCTTCGAGGCCGCCGACTGCGGCTGCGACGCGGTGGGGCACTGCCGGCACGCCGTCGCGCTGGTGCTGGCGTACCAGGCCACCGCGCAAGCCACCGCGCAGGCCACCGCGCAAGCCACCGCGCAGGCCACCGCGGGCGCCCCCGAGGTCGGCGGCCCGGTCGCGTGGTCGCCGGGGGACTTCACCGACGCCCAGCTCGAGGCCACCGTCGGTCCCCGGGCTCTCGCGGCCGCCCGGCGCACCGCCCGCGCCGGCTACGTCGCCACGGTCCACCGCCCCACGGCCGCCGACCCCGCCCCCCGCGTCGACCTTCCCTCCTGCACCATCCGGTTCCTGGTCCCCCACGATCTCGGCTACATCCACAGCGACGCGGCTCGCGGGGCCACCGAGGCGGCGGTCGTGCTGGCGGTCTGGGCGTTCCGCGCGGCCGACGCCAGGGACCCGTCCGCCCAGCGGGTACGCGTCGAGATCAGCACCGCGGCGCAGGCGCCGCCGACCGCGCTGGCGGCCGCGGCCGACCTGGCGAACGAGCTGCTGCTGGAGGGCGCGGTGCACGCCACCGGCCTGCTGCCGGCCGTCGCCGCGCGGGCCCGTGCGCTCGACGCCGCACGGCTGCGGTGGCCGCTGCTGGCCGTCGACGACCTCGCCGATCAGCTCTCGGCGTACGCGGGGCGCAGCGCCCGCTACCGCGCCGAGCAGTTCGCCGAACTGCTCGCCGAGGTCCATGCCAGGCACCGGGCCACGGCCGGCGGGGCGGCCAGCTCGGGTGTGCTCGGCACCGACGAGCCATCGGAGACTCCGCTGCGCACCGTGCGGCTGACCGGCCTCGGCTGCCGGGTCGGCCTGGCGGGTCCGGAGCGCACCGCCGACGTCTTCCTCGCCGACCCGGCCACCGCGACCGTGCTCGTGCTGCGCCACCGGTGGACGGTCGCCGAGGGCGAGCCCACGCTGGCCCCGGCCGCCCGCCGGGTCGCCGGAGCCACCATCGCGGCGTTGGCCGCGGGGCACGTGGTGACCGAGTCCGCCGTACGCACCGCCAGCCGCCGGGTACGCCTCCCGGCCGGGCGCCTGTCCGGCAACAGCGTCCTGCCCTCGCGGGGGGACTGGGACGAGCTGCCGCCCGGCATCCTGGCCAAGGACCTGGCCACCCTCTCCACCGAGCTCGATCGCCTGCCACCCCGCCTGATCCGCCCCCGCGTCGACGCGGAGTCCGTGCGGGTCCTTCCGGTGGCGCGGCTGCTGTCCCTACGGTATTCGCCCGGCGACCAGCGCCTCGACGCGGTGGTCGCCGATACCGCGGGCGGCACCGCCACGGTCTCGTCCGTCTACTCGTCGGCGAGCCCGGGCGCCCTGGACGCCCTGGCCGACGCCCTGCCGGACGCGCGCTACGTCTCCGGTGTGGTGCGCCGGGGCCGCGGCGGGCTCGTGCTCGCCCCGCTCGCGGTGGTTCGCGGCCAGGACGTGGTAGTACCCGACCTGGCGACCGGGACCGGCACCTTCCAGACCGACGGCGCCGGTGGGGCCGCCGCCGACGACGATCTGGGTCTGGCGCTCGACGACGCCCTGGGCCTGCTCGCCGAGTTGGCCCATCGCGGCGGTCGCTACCTGCCACCGACCTACGCCGACCGGCTCCGCGGTTGCGCCGCCACGCTGACAACGATCGGCCTGGGGCACTGCGGGCGCGCGCTGGAGCACCTCGCCGGGGCCTGCGACAGCGAGGATCGGCTGGTCGACGCCTGGGTGGATGCCCAGATCAGGCTACTGGTGACCGCCGACAACCGCTGACCGACCGCCTTCGGGCTCGGGCGGCCGAGGTCCTCACGAACGCGGCGCCGGGAAGGTGAGCAGGCGTACGGCGATGGGGCGCGTTTCGGCCTTGTTGTCCCGTGCCGGCTGGGCATACCGGTTGAGGAGCGCGATGTAGTCCTCGAAGAACGCGTCGAAGTCCGCCGCCGTGACATCGATCGATCCGCGCGAGAAGCGCATCGCGTCCACCCACGGCCCCAGGTCGTCGCGCTCCAACTGGAACCGGGCGAACAGTTCCAGGTCGGCGGCGAGGGTGAGGCGGTTCATCTCGTCGAGGACCGCTCTCATCTCGTCCGACTGTTGGCTGGCCGGGGCGAACCGCAGGTCCATCTCGACGGCACGCCACCACCGTTCGCGACCGTGCCCCTGCTCCGGCACCTCCGCCACGGAAGCCGTGCTGCGCCAGTTCACGGAGGTGGTAGCTGGTGGCGCCGGTGTTCAGCCCCAACTCGCGGGCGAGCATGGCGGAGGTGGCGGGCCCGTTGGCCTGAGGGCGGTCACGCCCAGATCGAGGACCTGGCCCAGATCGAGGACCTGGGCCAGGTCGACCACGCGGGTACGGCAATGGCGTCGCTGCCGCTGATCCGCGCGTGGTTCGGTCAACTGGCCGGCTGACGAACCGGAACCTCGCGAGGGCTCTGGCCGCACCCCGGCACGGGCCGGGGCCCTCGCACCCCGCTTCACCGCTGCCTCAGTCGCCGATCGTCACGTCAACCGGGCCGACCCGCAGCGTGCCGTCGTTCAGCGGTCGGCACCGCACGCCGCCCTTGCCGCGCAGCGCGCGCCAGGCCCCCGGGCCGATGGCCGCGTCCATCCAGGCGCACGGGTTCGCCCGCCGACCGACCCGCAGCCGCACCGGACCGTCGCCCGAGTCCAGCGCCAACACCCGGCCCACGAGTTCGTCGACGGGGATGCCGGAGACGAGAATGTTGCGCCTGACCTGAAGCAGACCCGCGCCCGGCGGTAGCGACTCCCGCGCGATCACCGTGACGCTGGCATCACGGTGGGCGGGCTTGCCGAAGTACCGGTCGCCGACGATGCCGAGCCCCTCCCGGATCTGGATCCGCTCGACCAGTTCGCCGGGCGGGGCCGGTGCCGGACCGTCGGCGGGCCGGCCCTCGTAGCGATGCACGGGCGAGGCCAGCAATTCGACGATGTCGGGCACGGGTTCGAGTCTACGAAGACTGCCGCCGCCGCACCCGGAATAGGCTACAAAGGTCGATGTAATCATGAGTCAATGAGATCCGCAAGTGTCAGGCGTTCGTCTTACCAGCGGTCGGCACTCGACAGGTGTAGAAAGCCACGGCGCCCGAGATGGCTTTAGGATCACCGGGGTCGCTCCTATAGGCGATAGCGTTTCGCGTGGCCGTCACCGCCGTCGATGGCGAGCCACCGCACGACCATGCTCCTATGTGGACAGACGTGAGTGTCCGCCACTGGCACCGCTTGCCTGGCCAGAACCCTTGTCACGCAAGGAATTCATGCCGTAGCCGCGTCCGCCGGGCCGAGCGGATCCGACGCGTGCCCGTTGACACCGGGGGCAAACCTAGGCACGATCATCGTGCAGCCCTGGTGATTCCTAAATGTCGATCGGTCGATTCTGAATGCGACGACCGACGATAGAAAGGTCGACGCGTGAGACCTGGGTCTCTTCCACTCCTCTCATTCTCTCGTTCCTCGGGCGCCGGCGGCACAGACCGCGGCGCGGCGGGCCGTTTCCGGCGGTTGGGCGCCATCGCGGCGGCCGGCCCGCTCAGCCTGGTCACGGCCGTCGCCGCCGTCGCGGCCGGGGTGGCCTCGCCCGCCTCGGCCGCGCCAGACGCGGCGGCCGCGCCGGTCTACGACTCCGCCGCATCGGGCGGAGCGGTCATCGTGGTGTTGAAAGACCAGCACTCCGACCTGAACCTGCGCACCCAAGGCACCGAGCGCCGTGCCGCGGCGCTGCGCGACCAGGCCCCGCTGGTGGCCGACATCCGCTCCCACGGCGGCACCGACATCAGCCAACTGGTCAGCGTCAACGCGATCGCCGCGCACCTCTCCGCCGACGAGGTGGGGCGACTGCGCGACGACCCGGCGGTCTCGCAGATCGTCCCGGACGCCACTACCCCACTGGCTGACCAGTCGGCGCCGCAGGCCGCCGCACAACCCTCGGCGGCGTCGGTGAAGAAGCCGACACCCGCGGCCTGCCCTACCATCCCCGGTGAGCCGGGCAAGCCGGCACAAGAACCCGAGGCGATGGCCGACATCCACGCCTCGACCGGCAACCCGCACTCGGCGGAGATGGCCAACTCCATCGCCACGGGCAAGGGCGTCGTGGTCGCCATCAACGGGATGAACAAGCTGGCCGGCAACCCCGACTTCCAGCGGGCCGACGGCTCGCACGTGGTCATCAACGCGCCGGACTACACCGTCGACGCCAGCAACGACGAGGCCTACGGCGACGCCTCCTCGGTGGCCGCGCAGGGCAACGTCGTGTTCAGCTACGCGGGGGCGCTGCCGAACTCGAACGTACCGGCCAACTGCACCTTCACCATCAAGGGCGACGCCCCGGATGCCTCCCTTGTGGACGCCTCGCAGATCGACACCCCGCCGAGCTCCAACCTGCTGCTGGCCGAATCGCAGATCGTCGCCAACATCGACAACTCGGTCATCTCGCAGCACGCGGACGTCATCTCCGAGTCCTACGGCGGGGCGGAGGCACGCGTCCCGACCGTCGCGCACGTCGCCAACGACGCCGCCGTCGCCGCGGGCGTCACGGTGGTGGTCTCCTCCGGTGACAGCGGTAGCTCCGGCACGATGAACCCCATCTCGGCCGACCCGAACGTCATCGCCGCGGGCGCGGTGGACAACTTCCGCCTGGTGGCCATGGCGCACGGGTACTCCAGCTACGTGAGCAACAACATCGCCGCCATCTCCTCCGGCGGTACGGCGCCGACCAACAAGATGGTCGACCTGGTGGCACCGGGCTACTTCGGTGAGGCGGACTGCTCCGTGTCCTGCCCCGCCGGGTACCCGACCGAGTCGATGCGTGGCACCAGCGAATCGGCACCGCTGATCGCCGGCGCGGCCGCCGACGTGATCCAGGCGTACCGGGAGACCCACGCCGGCGCGAGCCCCACCCCGGCGCAGATCAAGCAGATCCTCACCGGCACCGCCACCGACCTCGGCGCCCCGGCCGACCAGCAGGGCTCGGGCCTGCTGAACATCTACGCGGCCGTCAAGGCGGCGCAGGTGATGCCGGGCGCGACCAAGGGCAGCGGGCACCCCACCCCGGCGGGCGGTGCCAGCCTGGTCTCCGGCACCTCGCAGCTGGACCTCACCGGCAACGGCGGGAAGCTCAACAACACCTCGGTGCGGCTCTACAACACCGGCAGCACCCCGGCCCTGGTCGGCGGCGTCTACCGCGAACTCGGCGCACCGAAGCAGATCGGGCGCACGGTCACCGAGAACATCAGCGCCCCGGACCCGGCCCTGCCGGTGCCGGCCGAGGGGGCTCAGGCGGCGGCGCCCATCCAGTTCAAGGTCCCGGCCGGTCTGGACCGGCTCGACGCGGACATGATCTGGCCCGACCCCACCAACGGCAACATCATCTGCTTCGCCCTGTTCGACCCCCAGGGGCGCCTCGAGCAGCTCTCGTACGACGACGGGTCGGCCGGGCGCAACGGCGCCATCGGCTCGGTCTCCAACGACCAGCACGCCGAGGTGACCAAGCCGCAGCCGGGCACCTGGACGGCGAAGGTCCTGTGGTCGGGCAAGGACGTCGACCTGGCGGTGGCACCGGCGGTGCCGGGCAGCTACACCGGGCCCATGTCGTTCCGGATCTCCGGCCAGAACTGGAGCTACTCCCCCGCGACGCTGCTGCCGACGCTGATCGGGGCGCACTCGAGCGCCACGGTTCCGCTGCACGTGTTCATGCCGAAGGCCCCCGGCGACCACCCCGAGTCGGTGCAGTTCACGGCCACCAACGGTGCGGTTGCCTCGCTGCCGGTGGCCCGCCGCACTCTGATTCCATCCAGCGGCGGCGCGTTCAACACGCTGATCACCTCGGCGGTGGGCCGCGCCGTGGGCCAGGTCAGCACCTACGACCTGGTGGTACCGGCCGGCACGTCGGCGCTTGACATCGACTTCCACACCGCCGATGCCAGCCCGGACAACAAGTACACGTTCTACCTGATCGATCCCAGCGGCGCGGTGGTCACCACCGACACCACGCCGAAGACGGTCGACGGTCAGCCGGTCGCCACCGCGCAACTCGCCACGACCGATCCGGTGCCGGGCACCTGGGAAATCGACGTGATGCTCAACCTCACCATGAGCGGTAAGGAATTCACCCAGACCGTCTATGGCGACGCGCACCTGACGCGCTGAGCAGGCCGGCACGCCGAGCGTCCCCCGCGCTCGGCGTGCCGCCATTTCCGATCCGTACCTTCGTCGCGCGTGCGCGCGAAAACCTCGTATGTCCACGGGCCCCGCACGGCCCGGGTTCGCCGGTCCTTTCAGCAAGGCAAGACGCATCGGCACCCCGCATCAGCAACCCCTCAGCAACAAGCCGCGTTCATCGGTGAATTGTCATAGCAACCGTCACATCGGTGTCAGAGTAAGGAGGAGAGGTGTTCGGTCACCGCTACTTAGGGGCGGGCCGGCTCTCGCGACGCTACCCAGCCATCGTTCCGCTGGGTGTGGTTGGCGTCCTGGCCGCACTGTTCATGTCCGCACCCGCGCAACATTCGCAGCAGAACCAGAAAACGACGGTGGCGGCCGTCAACAGCAAGGGGGGCAGCATCCCCTCGCCCAAGCAGTACTTCGGATTCGACATGGGCGCCACGGGAGAGCTACAGACCTGGGATCAGGCGACCGACTATCTGCGCCTGATCGGCGACCGGTCGAACCTCGTGACGTACACGAACTTCGCCAAGACGTCGCTGGGTAATGACTACCCGTACGTTCTGGTGAGTTCGGCGAAGAACCTGGGCAACATCAAGCAGATCATGGCTGACAACGCCAAACTGTCGGATCCGCGGGGCCTGTCCGCCAAGCAGGCGCAGGACCTCGCGAAGAAGACCGTCCCGGTCGTCTACGTCGAAGGGACAATCCATTCGACCGAAGAGGTCGGCACGCCGTCGATCATCAACGCGATCTACCGGCTGGCGACGGAGAAGTCCGACTTCACCAACCGGGTGCTGAACAACACGGTCATGCTCTTCGTGCCGTCGCAGAACCCGGACGGGCAGATGCTCGTCAACGACTACTTCAACCAGACCGCGGACACCAGCTACAGCCGCATTTACCCGGACCTGTACAGCCACTACGCCGGTCACGACGACAACCGCGACTGGTACCAGTTCAACCTTCCCGAATCCCGGGCCCGGGAGCAGCTGTTCGAGATGTACCACCCGGTGTATCAGGAGCTCATCCACCAGGACGCGTCCAACGCGCCGCGCCTGTACACCGCACCGTACGAAGAGCCGCTGGGCAACGAGATCGACCCGAACACCATCGAGACCGCCGGCAAGCTCGGGCTGAGCCAGGCGGAGGCGATGACCGCCGTCGGTGACACCGGCGTCGGGCACGGCAACTCCTACGGTGTCTTCTGGACGGCCGACGTGGCCGACCGCGATTCGTACACCGGCTCGTCGATCCTGATCAACGAGATCGCCCAGCTGAACAACCTCGTGTACCCGGTCACCAGTACGAACGGGAAGCCGTTGGCGTGCGGTCCGATCAGCGACCAGGCCAACAGCATGGACTGCCCGAACCCGTACAACTCCACGACCTGGACGTTCGAGCAGGCCGTGAAGTACACGGATGACGCCATCTACGGCGCGGTCGATGAGGTCGCGAAGGACCCGCAGACCTACCTGTACAACAACCTGTACACGGTGGCCAGCGACGCCATGACCTGGACCGGCGGCCCCTACGCCTACGTTGTCCCGGCCAACCAGCGCGACCCGTACGCCGTGTACCAGTTGCTGAGCACCCTGGACTTCAGCAAGGTCGAAATCAACCAGGCGACCGCGGCCTTCTCGGCGAACGGGAAGACCTACCCGGCGGGCTCCTGGGTCATCAAGGTGCAGCAGCCGCTGGGACGCTACGCCAGCGAGATCCTCAACGTCGACCAGTATCCCGATGTGCGGGCCTGCTCGACGTGTCCGCTCATCTTCCCGTACAGCGAGATGACCGACAACCTGCCCATGGAGCTGGGCGTGACCGTCGACTCGGTGAAGACCGCGTTCGACGCGCCGCTCAAGCTGCTGCACGGCATCGCCCCGGCCAAGGTGACCATGCCGCCGGCCCCGGCGACGCACGGCGCGTACCTGGTCGACCCGAACTCGTACGGGATCGCCTCGTTCCTGTCGGCACTGCAGTCGGCGAACCTGCAGACCTTCCGCACGGCCGCGCAGTTCACCTCGGCCGGGCACACCTTCGCCCCGGGCACCATCGTGATTCCGCCGTCCGGGCAGGCGCGTAGCGTCCTGCAGAAGGCCGCCGCCGCGACCGGTATCCCGGTCTACGCCAGCAACCAGACGCCGCAGGTGCAGGGTTTCGCGCTCAAGCCGGGCACCAAGGTCGGGCTGATCCGCGGCCTGAACCAGCAGCCGGGCGGCTGGCTGGAGTACATGATGGACGAGTACCACGTGAACTGGCAGGCCGTCACGCACGACGACTACGCCGACCTCGGCCAGTTCGACACCATCATCCTCGGCGACGGGGTCTCGCAGAACACCATCCAGAACGGCCTGAACACCGCCAACTACCCGCCCGACTGGGCGTGGGCCGCTGGCGCGGGCGCGACCGGGTGGAGCGAACTGCACGACTGGGTCACCGGCGGCGGCAACCTGATCGCCCTGGGCAGCGCATCGACCACCGCCCAGCAGCTGCTCGGGCTGCCCATGCAGAACGTCCGGACCTCGGCGGTGAACGTGCCCGGCTCGGACCTGCGGGCCACCTACGACCCGACCGTACCGGCGGCCTGGGGCATGCCGCAGCAGTGGCCGGTCTGGTACGACAACAACCCGGCCTGGAAGATCACCGACACCACCAACGCGCAGGTCGCGTCGTCGTACCCGAACGACTCCTCGACGCTGCTGGCCAGCGGCTATGAGTCGGGCTCGGACGCGTTGAAGGGCGCGTCGAACATCGCGACCTTCAAGGTCGGCAACGGGCAGGCGACGATCGCCGGTACCGACCTGAACTTCCGCGCCTGGACGAAGGTCGACTGGCTGGTGGTAGCGAACATGATCTACCAGGGCCCGTCCAAGCCGGTCAGCGCGACGCAGATGGTCTCGCAGCCGTCGTTCGCCACGCTGTCCGCTCACTAGTACCGCAAGCACGCCACTGAAGGGCCAGGGGGCCTGCCGACGCTGGTCGGCAGGCCCCCTCGCCGTGAGCCGCGCGGTGCGCGTGACCCGGGACGGTCGCGCGCCATGCGCCGGCCCGGGGATGGATCTTCCTATCGGAAAACTTCCGGGACCGAATCTCGTCCGCGGAGCCGGCCGCGCGGACCCTCGGCGCCGCCGACGCTCGCCCGAACCGCACCGTGACGCCGGATCGGCAGGTACCGCGAATCGGGTCCGGCGCCGCGACCCGCGCGCCCGCGGTACCCGTCGCTCGGGGCCGGGCACCGATCGCGGCAGAAACTTCCGGAAGAGTATTGACGCACGCCGCTGTCTTGCTCGACCCTTTGGACATGCATCGACATCCGTGACTGTCGATCTCGGTCGTCGCGTGCGTCACCCCACCCGGAAGGGAGAGCACTAGTGATCATTCGCTCGGGCCGCTCAAGAATCCGCTCGGCGGTCGTCGTGCTGGTGGCCGCGGCGACGCTCTCGGTCGCCGCGGCGGTAACGATGGTGACCGCCGAGGCCGCCGCGCCCGCGCCGATCGGGGTGGAGGACGAGGGCGCCGGTTGTCCGGTATCGCTGCCCGGTTCGTTGACCTCCAACGCCAAGCTCCCCGATCCGTTCAAGAAGCTGGACGGCACCCGCATCACGGCCAAGTCCCAGTGGCCGTGCCGGCGGGAGGAGATCGTGCAGCAGGCCGAGCGCTACGTGTACGGCGCCAAGCCGGCCAAGCCGGCGAGTGTCACCGGAACCGTATCGCGCACGAGCATCACGGTGAACGTCTCGGACAACGGCAGGAGCGCCAGCTTCTCCGCGAGCGTCAGCCTGCCCAGCGGCAACGGCCCGTTCCCGGCCGTGGTGGTGTTCGCGGGACTGGGCGCGGACACGGCCACCATCCAGGGTGCCGGGGTGGGAATCATCAATTACAACCCGCTGACGGTCGGTGCCGAGGGCACACCCCGCAACAACAAGCAGGGCGCGTTCTACAGCCTCTACGGCTCGTCCAGCAGCACGGGTCTGCTGATGGCCTGGGCCTGGGGAGTCAGCCGGATCATCGATGTCATCCAGCAGTCGGGTGGGAGCATCCTCAAGGCCGACGCGTTGGGTGTCACGGGCTGTTCGCGGTACGGCAAGGGCGCCTTCGTCACCGGCGCGTTCGACGAGCGGATAGCGTTGACCATGCCGGTCGAGTCGGGTAGCGCCGGCGCTCCGATTTTCCGCGGGATCGTCGGGGAGTCTGGGGCCCAGCCGCTGAGCAGTGCCTACTCGGAGCAGCCGTGGCTGGGGGACGCGTTCAGCTCGTTCACGGGTAACCCGAACACGCTGCCGGTGGACACGCACGAGATGGTGGCGATGGTGGCGCCGCGCGGGCTGTTCCTGATGGAGAACCCGCACATCGACTGGTTGGCCGCCCGGTCGGGCAGCGTCGCGGCGCTGGCCGGGGCGGAGGTGTACAAGGCGCTGGGTGCGGGAGACAACATCAGTTACTGGTCCGACGTCCAGGACGGTACGCACTGCGCGGTACGGCCCGAGTGGAAGACCCCACTGCAGCAGAACCTCCAGAAGTTCCTGCTCAGGACGGGCAACGCGGCCGGTGTGATCCGGGTGTCCAGCCTGAAGTCCGGCAACCTGGCCGACTGGCGGGACTGGCAGACCCCGACGCTGACCGACAGCGGACCGACCACCCCGTCGCCGTCGAGCCCCCCGCCGACCTCAGCCCCGCCGACCTCACCGCCACCGACCTCGGCACCGCCGACCTCCCAGCCGCCCACGTCCGAGCCACCGACCTCGCCACCCCCGGCGGGCGCCTGCACCGCGACGTACCGCGCCGTCAACTCGTGGCCCGGTGGTTGGCAGGGTGAGGTCACGGTGCATGCCGGCTCGTCGGCCATCAACGGCTGGACCGTGCGATGGACGCTGGCCAACGGCCAGGCCATCAGCCAGCTCTGGAACGGCACGCTGACCACCAGCGGCTCGGCGGTCACCGTGAAGAGCCTGTCCTACAACGGCGCGCTCGGCGCCGGCGCCTCGACCACGTTCGGCATGACCGGCACCGGCAACGCGGCGACGCCGGCGCCGACCTGCACCAGTCCCTGACCGCGGCATCCGCGATCGAACCGGGGGCCTGGTTGCCCAGGCCCCCGGTTCGATCCGTCAGCGATGAGCCCGTTCAGTGCGACCAGCAGACGATGAAGTGGGTCTGGCCGCCGTCGTCGTAACCGGCCGCCGAACTGGTGAGGTATCCGGCCTTCTCCTCGGTGGCGGTATCGCTGACCGCCTGGGTCGCCGACAGTCCGCTGTGCTCCTCGAACTGCACGGCGGGCGACGAGGCGAACAGCGCGACGAACTTGACGGCGCCGTTCTGCGTGTACGCGTTCAGGTAGGCCGGGGCCAACCCGGCCTTGAGCTCCTGCTTGAACAGCGTGTTGTAGTCCGTGGGCGACAGGGTGCTCTTCAGCTCCCAACTGCCCAGGCCCCGCTTGACCAGCAGGCCGGTGTAGGACAGCGCGCCGCTCACGGAGACCACCGACACGTTGGCCGGCAGGTACCCGGCCGCCGTCTCCTTGTCCAGCATGGTCTGGTAGTTGGTCGCGGTGTACCCGTGGAACGCGAAGGAGGCCGGGCCGGAGGACTTGGACCACAGCCCCGCGTACCGGACCTGCCCACCGTTGAGGTAGCTCTCCACCGACACGAGGCGGTAGCCCTGGCTCTTCAGGCTGTCGAACCTGCTCTGGTAGCCGCTGGCCGACATCTCGATGTACTGGTACCACCCGACCCCGTCGGCGGGGCGGAACACCGCGTTGACGTAGGCGGCCGAGCCGACGTCGTAGCCGTCCAGGTACACCGGCCGGTACCCTGCGGCCATCGCCTCGTCGAGCAGCGCGGGATAGCCCGAGATCGGCACGCCGTACCGGACCACCTCTTTCTGCCCGCGCGGAATCGGGGCCGCGGTGGGCCCGGAGGTCGAGGTCGCCTTGCCGCCGCCGGTCGCCGTGCCGCTGGTCACCTTGGCGGCGGCGTGGGTCGCGCCCGGCGCCGCCGTGCTCGACCCGGTCGCGGCGACCGACTTGGCCGGCGACGGGGCTGTCGACGGGTCGTCCACCCCCACACCCAGTCCCTCGCCCGTGCCGTACGCCCCGGCGGCGAGCGTCGGGGCGTCCGACGGCTTGGCGGCGTGCGCTCCGCAGCCGGCCAACGTCACCATCGCGATCAGTCCTGCCGCCGCCGCGCGAACAAGGCGCATGAACCCTCCCCTGAAACGATCATCCGGCAGCCGACGATACAACCCGCGTCAAACCGGCACGACCGGTGCGTGTCGCCACGGACCAGCGCGGGCGATCCCCGGGGAGGTTGGGGACATCAACGACGAGCCACGCGGGTCACGACCGCGACGCGACCGCCGCCCCGGCCGCCACCAGCGCCGCCGCCGCCTCCCGGGGGCTGCGCGTCGTGACCAGCCCCTCCCCGACGAGCACCGCGTCCGCACCGGCCGCCGCGTAGCGCAGCAGGTCGTCCGCCCCCCTGACGCCGGACTCGGCCACCTTCACCGCCGCGTCGGGAATGCGCGGGGCGAGCCGCTCGAACACCGACCGGTCGACCTCGAGGGTGCGCAGGTTGCGCGCGTTGACGCCGATCACCCGCGCCCCGGCGTCGACCGCCCGGTCGAGCTCCTCCTCGTCGTGGACCTCGACCAACGCCGTCATCCGCAACTCGTCCTCGACCAGCGTCCGCAGGCCGCGCAGCAGATCCTGCGGAAGCGCCGCGACGATCAGCAGCACCAGGTCGGCGCCGTACGCCCGAGCCTCCAGCACCTGGTACTCGGAGAAGACGAAGTCCTTGCGCAGCACGGGTACGTCGACGGCCGCCCGCACCGCCACCAGATCCGCGAGCGAACCGCCGAAGCGCCGCTCCTCGGTGAGCACGCTGACGCAGCTCACCCCGCCGGCCGCGTAGTCGGCCGCCAGCCGCGCGGGATCCGGGATGTCCGCCAGTTCGCCCTTCGACGGTGACCGTCGCTTGACCTCGGCGATCACCGACACCCCCGGGGCGCTGAACGCGCCGAACGCGTCCCGCGCCGGCGCCGCCTCCACCGCGCGCGCCGTGATCGCGCCGAGACCCACCTCCGCCTGCCGGCGGGCCACGTCCTCCCGGACACCCACCAGGATCTGATCCAGAACGCTTTCCATCTCTCTCACCCTCTTCTCCCCCGCGAAGCATCGGCTCCCCGGAAACACCGCAACCCGGGTAGCACCGTGACCCCCGCAAACACCGTGACCCCCGCAAACACCGTGACCCCCGCAAACACCGTGACCCCCGCAAACACCGTGACCCCGAGAGCACCGTGACCCCGAGAGCACCGCAACTCAGGAAACACCGCAAACCTGGGAGGCACCACAACCCGGGAAGCACCGCCGTCCAGGAAGCACCGCGACCCAGGGAAGCATCTCCCTCGCGGCGTTCGCAGCCGCAACGTTCCCCCAAGAGCGGCTGCTCCCCCGAAAGCAGCCGCTTCCTCGGCAGTCACCGCTCCCCCCGAGCCGCCGTGACGACGATCCCCCCACTGTCGCATTATCGGACGGCTCTGCGGTGGCACCCCGACATGTGTCACGACGCGGCGGCGCCACCGGTTCATCCAGCGCCGGTGATGGAGACCACGCCGTGTCGCCCAGGTCACGAGCCCCATTCAGCGATCTTGATGAGGATCCGCCGAACCGCACCGGGGGCGCGGGGTCCGCCACGGCGGCGCGATCTGCCAGGATGTCCGCGACAGGGTAGCCACACCGGGCCGCTCGGCCCTGGCCGCGACAAGGAACGGCATCCGCATGGATCCCGAATACTGGGCACGCGACATCGACCCGAACGTGCCCAGCGCGGCACGGATGTATGACTACTTCCTGGGTGGGAGCCACAACTTCGAGGCGGATCGGGAGGCGGCCCGGCGGGTGATCGAGGCCATGCCGCAGGCCCCCCTGATCGCCCGGGCCAACCGATCGTTCCTGCGCCGAGCGGTGCGGTTTCTCGTCGCCAGCGGGGTTCGGCAGTTCCTCGACATCGGTTCGGGGGTGCCCACGGTCGGCAACGTCCACGAGATCGCGCAAGGACTGGACCCGGACGCCCGAGTGGTATACGTCGACATCGACCCGGTCGCGATCAGTCACGCGCAGCAGCTACTGGAGGGCAACACCCGGGCCACGGCCATCGTCGCGGATCTGCGCCGCCCCGCCGAACTGCTCGACCTGTTGCGTCGTGCCCGGACCAGGGCTGTGCTGGACCTGAGCCGGCCGGTCGGGCTGCTGATGGTGTCCATGCTGCACTTCCTGCCCGGCGAGGGGACGTACCGGGCGGCCGCGGCGCTGCGCGACGCGCTGGCCCCGGGCAGCCACGTGGTGGTCTCGCACCCGGTCAGCGACGCGATCGACGCGCGGGCGGCCACGGAGGTCGAGGCCGTGTACCGGCGGACCGCCACCCCGGGCGGGCTTCGCACCCGCGCCGAGGTACAGCGGTTCTTCGACGGGTACGCGCTGGTCCCGCCCGGCCTGGTCTGGGTGCCCGAGTGGCGGCCGGACGATCGAGCCGACAACGCAGCCGATGACGACGGTGAGCCCGGAGCCGATCCCCGGCGCGTCGGCATGGTCGCCGGGGTGGGCGGCAAGACCGGCTGACGGTCGCCGGGCGGGCGGTCGGCCACTCAGAAGCGGCCGCTCAGAACAGGGTCAGCGGCTCGTCCGGTGGCTCGTCCGGTAGCGGCTCGGGCAGCGGCTCGAGTTCGGGCACCCGCGAACGCACCTCGTCGTGGAACCGACAGGCCAGCAGCGGCGCGTCGGCGTTGTCCGGAGTGTGGATGAACACGGTGGGGGCGCGCCCCTCCCGCAGCCACTCGCCGACCACGGTGACCCAGTGCCGCCAGCCCTCGACCGTGCGCGTGGAGTCGTCGCGGCCGAGGTACCGGACGATCGGCCGATCGGTCAGCGCGAGCGATCGGCGCGGCGTACGCGGCTTCTTGGCCCAGGCGTCCCGCTCCGCGTCGCTGGTCGGCGGGGACTGGAAGAAGACCGTGGTGTCGAAGGGGATCCACTCGGCGTCGACGTTCGCGAGCACCCCTTCCAGCAGTCGGGTCGAGCGCGGATCGTCGAAGAACGCGGGGTGGCGAACCTCCACGGCGTACCGGTGGGCCGCGGGCAGCCGGCGCAGGAAGCGGTCGAGTGCCGGAACGTCGGCCGGCCCGAAGGATGCCGGCAGTTGGACCCAGAGGGCGTGGGTACGCGGGCCGAGCGGTTCGATCGCGTCCAGGAAGGCGCCCAGCGGTTCGTCGGTGTCGGTCAGCCGGCGTTCGTGCGTGATGAGCTTCGGCAGCTTGACGACGAACCGGAAGGCGGGGTCGGTCTGCCGCGCCCAGGTCGCCACGGTGTGACTGGCCGGCGTGGCGTAGAAGGTGGTGTTCCCCTCGACCGCGTCGCACCAGCCGGCGTAGTGCCGCAGGCGTTCCCCCGGCGGCACCGCGCGATCCCACAGCCGCCCCTGCCACGACCGGTGGGTCCACATCGCGCATCCCACGTGAAGTCGCATGACCCGATCTCACCATCCCGGCCGTCGGGCCGCGCCCGCGGGCACCGATCGGCGGGCCAGTCAGCGTGGTTCGTCTCCCGGACCTGGAGGTCGATCTCGGCCACCGTGATCGCGTGGGTCCACCGCTCGGGCAGATCCGCAAGTCCGGACCGGGTGCGCTCGCGCCGCCCGCCGGCGTGCAGCACCATCCGGGACCCTATCGTGGTGCCGCGGCAGCGCGGGTGCCCGACCTCTGCCAGGTCGGGCACCCGCCTCATGCCGGTGGTCGCGGGATCAGGTCCGGTTGCGGATCCAGCCGACGGGCTGGAACAGGGCGGCGTCGCCGGGCCGCCGGTCGTCGAAGAGGACTTCCCGGTTGCCGACCACCCGCACGCCGTCAACATAGATGCCCCGGCCCCGGTAGAACGCGTCGGTGGTGGTGTAGCGCCAGCGCACGTTGGTGGCTCCACGTGGCAGCCCCGCCGACGCCCGCAACCACTGCCGGCCCTCGAACCCGGAGAACGTGCCGTCGGTCTGCCACTGGTCGCCGTTCACGGACAGCGACAGCGGCACCAGGTGCCAGGTCGCGCCGCCGTCCGACGACGCCTCCAGCGCGCCGATATCGGTCACGTCGGTGTCGTACCACAGATCGAACGACAGCCGGGCGCCGGTGGCGGGAAGGGAGACGGGAATGGTCAGCGTCGCCGTCGTGGCGGTGGCCGTGCCCGAGTACCAGTGGGTCGGGCCCTGCGACGGGGGGACCGGCTGCGCGAGCGCGAGATCGCGGGCGACGGCGGCGCGTACCGGGTTGATGCTGCCCCGGTCGCGGTCGGGGTGTACCCGGTTGGTGAGCAGGATCATGAACGAGTGCGCCAGTGGATCGATGACAATCGAAGTACCGGTGAAGCCCGTCTGCCCGGCGGTCACCGGTGAGCTCATCGCGTCCATGTACCGGCGCTGGTTGAGTTCGAAGACCAGGCTGTGTTCGTGGGTCGGGAACGCCTGGTTGTAGTTCGTGAACAACAGCCGAGTGGAGTCCTCCGAGAGGATCCTGGCCCCGCCGTACACTCCGCCGTTGAGCAGCGCCTGCGCCAGGATGGCGAGGTCGTGCGCGGTGGAGAAGACACCGGCGTGGCCGGCGACCCCACCGAGGCAGAATGCGTTCTCGTCGTGCACGGTGCCCCACACCAGGCCGCGGCCGGGCTCGAACTCGGTGGCGGCGATGCGCGGCCTGAGCGAGGCCGGCGGGTTGAACATCGTCTCGGTCATCCCCAGCGGCCGCGTGATGCGCTGCGCGATCACCCGGTCGAGAGTCTGCCCGGTGACAACCTCGATGACCTTACCCATCACCATCATGTTCATGTCCGCGTACAGGTAGGTCGTGTTCGGCGGCGCGATGGGCGTCACGTCGTAGACGGCGGCCCACTGCTCGTCGTGCGTCGGGTAGGTACACAGCGACGGGTCCGGATCGGCGGGCAGTCCGGAGGTGTGGGTGAGCAGTTCGCGGATCGTGATGTCGGACTTACCGTGCGAGGCGAACTCCGGGATGTACTTCACGACCGGGTCGTTCAGCCCGATCCGGCCCGCCTGGATGAGCTGCACGGCGGCGGTCGAGGTGAATATCTTGGTCATCGACGCCACATCGAAGATGGTGTCGGGCCGCATCGCTATCCGCTGGTCCGGCGGCAGCTTGTCGCCGCCGCGGTTGGCGTAGAGCAGTGCGTAGCCGGCGGCGTCCTGGGCGACGATGGTGCCGTCGTGCCCCGCCAGCGCGACCGCGCCGGGGTAGAGCGGCTGCATCGGTGGCGCGGGCTGCGGCCGCAGGCCGGCGGCAATGTCGTCGTAGATCTGGTCGATGTAGCGCGGAAGGAGGCCCACCGACTCGGCGCTGCCGTACCGCAGCGCCTTCGGCGGGTGCGCGAACCGGATGTCATCGGCGGTGACCGTGGGCGGCCCACCGCCGGGCGTGCCCGGCCCGGCGGGCGAGGTCAACCCCGCGGACGAGGCCGTCCCCGCCGACGCGGAGACCAGGGTCAGGCTGGCCGCGGTGGCGATGACCGCCGCGGCGCGCAAGGTACGTCCAAAAATCATCGACTGCCTCCGCGTGGCGGTAGGTTGGCCAACCCCTGCCGCGGCGCGGAGGGGGTCACGTGTCCGGCGGCCCGGATGGATCCGCAGGGGTGACGACAGGTAACAGAAAGTGTATAAGTTTCATACCGCGATAATCGGACTGTTTCCGAAGGCAGGGCCCACAACCCCATAGGGCGGACAAGCGGGCCGGCGGGGGAGGGTCAGCTCGTCCGGCGCAGCGCGAGGAACTGGGTGGTGGCCCGGCGCACCCGGGAGGGGCGGTCCGGATCGGTGGCGACCGCGTGCAGTTCGCGGCGGCGCTCGGCGGTCGTGTCGTAGCTGGCCAGCAGCGACCAGCACTCACCGTCGGCCCTCGGCGGGGTCCAGCCGGCCAGCAGCGCCGCCAGGATGTCGGCCCGCAGCTCCGGATCGTCCACCTCGCCGGACACCAGCCAGTACCCGGCGGCCAGCACCCCGGCCGGGTCGGCCAGTTGGGCGCGGGTCCGATCCGGGTCGACGCGCGCCAGGGCGGCGCTCTGCACGCCACGGGTCTGCGCGGTCACCGGCTCGTCGCCGGCCGGATCGCCGTCGCCACGGGCGATCGGGCCGGCCGCCAGGTGCTCGATGACCCGACGCCACACCGGCGCCAACTCCTCGGGGGTGAACAGGCCGGTCGCGCCGAGGATCCGGCGGACGTGCTCCGGCCAGTCGGCCGGAAGCTCGGCCGGCGCCACCCCGGCCTGCCGTGCGGTCCAGGCGACGACCGCCTCGACGGGGTTCCGCTCCGCCAGCACGGCGGTCGCGGCGACCTCGACGAGCGGCTGGTGCAGGCCGGCGAGCCGGTCCGCGAAGTCGCGACCGTGCGGCAGCCGGGCCCGGAGCTTCTCGCACGCCTCGTCCAGCGGCGCCCGGCCGGCGGGGAGCAGGTGCTGCACGAACCTGTCGAGCAGTTCGGCCGGGCCGGCCGCCTCGCCGACCGCCTCGCGCCGCCACAGCTGGGCGGCGATGCCGGCGAACAGCGGTATGCGGGTGAGCGCGTCGAGATTGCGCCGGCTGACCCATTCGGTGAAGGCCTCGGCACCGGAGCCCGTCCAGGCGTGAGCGCACCGCCGGAACGCCTCGTCGTCGAACGGAGTGAGGTGGTACGCGGTGTACCCGTGCCGGGTCAGCGCGGCCAGTTCGTCGGCCGGCAGCTGGCGGGTGGTGACGAGCACCTGCCACGGGTCGGCGCCGGTCAGCCCGGCGAGCCGGGACAGCACCGCGGCCCGGGCGCCCGGATCGGTGACGGCGTCCAGCGCGTCCACGCAGACCAGCCAGCGGCGCCCGGGCAGCGGGGGCCGGGAGAAGTCCGCCCTCGGCGCCCTGGGCGCGAGCGCGGCGGGCAGCGAACGGTGTACCAGCGCGGCGGCGGGCAACACCACGATCACCGCACCGGCCCTGCCCCACTGCTTCGGGTTCAGCCCGATGAGGTGCCGCGCGGACTCGGCGGCGGCGTGCTTGACCAGTGCCGTCTTTCCGCTGCCCGGTTCGCCGATCACCAGCGCGTTGCCGGCCTTCGGCGACAGCAGCGCGGCCTCGGTCACGGCCTGGTCGCCGCCCTCGCGCGCGACGAGGGTACGGGGCACGTACTCGTCGGACAGCAGCGGGACCGGGGACGTCAGCGGGTAGGACTTGATCGCGTCGGCGTCCCGCAGCTCCTGGATCAGGCCGCCCAGCGGGGACGCGCGGCCCTTGGGTTGCCGCCGGTCGCGCAGGATCCGGGCCGCGCCGATCGCGACGCCACCGACCGCCACGATGCCGCCGATGACGCTCGCCACCTCGTTCCACCAGTCGAGGTCGAACGGCGGGATCACGCGGACTCCGCCCCCGGGTAGCCGCAAACGTCGCAGTAGTAACCGGTGCGCTCGCCGAAGCCGCACCGCGGGCAGGGTCCGTCGGGGGCGGCGGCCTGGCCGGGCGAGGACCGCGGTGCTTCGCCCGGGTCCGGTCGCCACGCCCCGGTGCGCGCGCTCAGCACGGTGAATGGCGGCCAGAGATCGTCGCGGATGTCCGGCCGCAGGGTGACCACGCCGTGCTCCGGATCGTCCCATTCGCACAGCCGGCGCAGCAGGTCGAGCAGGTCGCGGTCATTCAGGTGGAACGCGACCCGCACCGCGGCGCCGAGCAGTTGCTCCGCCTCGGCGTGCCGGCCCGATTCGAACGCCTCGCGGGCCTCGGTCAGCCTGCGCTCCAGGGTCTGGTGCTGGGTGTAGTGCTCCACCGCGCCGTGCGTCGAGCCTTCCTGCTCCACCTCGTGCGACCAGGTGACCTGCACCGGCGACATGCGGGGATCCGGCTCCCCGGCGCCGATACCGATCCAGGCGATGCGGCGGCTCGACCCGGACGGCATCGGCTGCACCTCCAGCGTGAGGAAGAAGTCCCGGCGCTCCCCCGGCCCCCAGGCGCCGGTCGGGTAGTCGGTGGCCGCGTCCGAGCCGGGTATCCCCCGCGCGCTGAGGTCAGTGATCGTCGGATGTACCTGCTTGATCGAACGGACCCGGGCCACCGCGGCGGTGCGCACGGTCAGCGACGCGTTCGCGATCCGGCGGGACATCGCGGTGCGCAGCCGCGTGGTGAACTCGGCGACCAGCACGTCGGGATCCTCGACCGGGACCACCGGGTTCGCGCCCAACGCCGCGGCGACCATCAGCAACTCGTCGCCGCTCCAGGCGTGCCGCCCGTCCCGGGCGCCGATGGCCCAGCAGTCCACCGTGAACCGGTCGGCGCAGGCGGCCACCGCCGCCTCCAGCACGGCACGGGGTTCGGTCTCGTTGCGCCCGTCGGTGACCAGCAGCGCGTGGCCGATGGCGCCGGGATCGGTGTCCAGCAGCCGGTCGGCCAGTCGCAGCCAGGCGCCGATGGCGGTGCCGCCGTGCGGCCTCAACCGGCGGATGCGGTCCTTCGCGGCGGCGCGGGTCTGCTCATCCGCCACGGCCAGCTTGGTCTCCGACGGGTACACCATGGTGGCCTGGTCGGTGCCCTCGACGACCGCGAACGCCACGCCGTCGGGCAGCGCGTCGACGGCGCCGATGGCGGCCAGCCGGGCATTGTAGATCTTCTCCTGCGGCGCGGCCATCGATCCGGAGCAGTCCAGCAGGATCACCTCGGCGTGCCGGCCGGCGGGCCGGTCGTCGCCGCCGGGCTCGGCCCGCACGCTCACCACGATGTTGACCACCGCGTCGTCCGCCGGCAGGTATTCGTTGTAGTGCACCGAGGTGCTCAGCTGCATATTGGTCACCACCAGGTAGCCGGCCGGAAAGTGTAGGACAGGTCGACCAGGGCGCACCGCAGGACGCTGTCGCGGGTCTGCTCGGCGAGCCGGCGCAGCTGCCGGTACAGCGCCCAGCGCAGCCCGTTCTCGTCGACCGGTTCGCCGAACAGGCCGCCGGGGTGCCGGTCCGGCCGGTCGGTGCAGTTCAGCGCGGCGCGCAGGACCCGGATGCGCAGCCGCAGTCCCTGGGAACCGGGCACGTTCAGCTCCTCCACTATCGCCGCGGCCCGCAGCACGTCGGCGAACCGGGCCGCGTCGGCCGGCTCGATGAGCAGGTCGATGGCGCCGGTACGGGCGGTGACCGCGGCCGCCGCGCCGGCCGGCACCGCGAGTAGCACCTCCGCCGCGGCGGACCGGTCCTTGACCGCGAGCAGCGCACGGGCCAGGCCGAACCCGGCCGCGACCGCGCTGTGGTCGGTGCGCCACACGCCGCGGTAGTCGCCGGCCGCCGCTGGCCAGTCCCGGGCCAGCTCGCTGGCGACCGCGTTGCCGAGGCGGGCGGCGATCTCGCCCGGCAGCCAGCCGTACACGCGGTCGAACCACTGCCGGGCGGCGGCGTGGTCGGCACCGGCCAGCGCCACGAGCCCGCGGTGCCACCAGCCCGACCAGTCACCGGGCCGGTCGGGCAGCGCCCCGGCCGCCTCCCGCGCCTCACCCGGCCGGCCGGCTGCCAGCAGCGCGCGGATGCGGTGGTACGCGACCGCCGGCGAGTCGACCGGCGGACCCTCGAGCGCGGCCAGTTGCTGCGCCGGATCCAGCGAACCGAGCGAGGCGAGGAAGCTGACCGCCGGGTCGTCGGCGGCGACCAGCGGCACCGGCAGCGCGCGCACCGCGTCGAGCGGGTCCACCTCGCCGACGTCGAGGTGCTGGGCGAACTCGCGCGACACCGGGCTGAACAGCACCGAGCGGCCCGGCTGCGGCGTGCCCTCGTGCACCGCGAGCAGCTGCCGGCGCACCCCGGCAAGCTGCTCCCTCATCTGTTCGGCGGTGCCGAAGCGATCCGCCGGATCGGTCGCGGTGGCCCGGGCCAGGAGGCGGATGAACGGGTCGAGGGTGTCACGGGTGACGATGGACCGCGGATCCGTACCCGGCGGGAAGCGGCGCAGGAACTCGGTGGTGCGGGTGGCCAGCGTCAGGGCTCCGAGCGTGCGGCCGACCGTGTACAGGTCCGACCGTACGCTGGGGCCGGCCGGGCCACGCTCCTGTACCTCGGGCGCCTCGAAGCCACGGGTACCCCACGGGGTGCTGGTCCGGTCGTCGATCCGGCGCACGGCACCGAAGTCGATAATCTTGATCCGGGTGCCGGTGAGCATCACGTTGTCCGGCTTCAGGTCGCAGTACAGCCAGCCGGACTGGTGCAGGTAGCCCAGCGCCTCGAGGATCTGCTCGCCCCAGCTGAGCACCTGGGCGGCGACGGCGGCGACCGGCTGGCCCGCGCTGCCCGCGGTGAGCCGGGCGTCCTCCAGGGTACGGCCGCGCACGTACTCCATCGCCAGGTAGAACACGCCGTCCGGGACCTGCGGGGGGACCACCCGGGTGATCGCGACGATCCCCGGGTGGTCGAGGTCGACCAGTGCCCGGCGCTCCAGTTCGAACGCCTCACGGGCGTTGCGGTCCCGCGGGTTGCGCTGGCCCTTGAGCACCCGCAGCTTGCGGTCGGTGTCGAGGTCTGCGGCGAGGAACACCCAGCCGACGCCGCCGTGGCCGAGCGCCCGGATGATCTCGTGGCCGGCCAGCACTTCGCCCTTGCGCAGCGGCGGCGTCAACGAGTAGCGGGTACCGCAGGACGAGCAGAAGCCGGCCACCCGCTGCACCCGGCGGTGGCAGGCCGGGCAGTACCGTCTCGTCTCGGGGACCGCGAAGTCGTCGGTCGGCAGGACGAGCGGATCCTGACCGCTGGTGGGCGGGATCTCCACCGGCTCGTCCCATGGGTTGACCCGGGGGGAGGTGGGAATCCGCATCCCCGGCACGGTCACCGGCTCCGGCGGGCCGGCCTTGCCGTCGCACGGGTAGCCCCACTTGAGGCAGAAGCCGTCCTCGTCCACCTTGCCGGGGCAGCCCCGGTCGGCGCAGGTCCGGCGTCGGGTGGTGGTCATCCGCTCTCCTCGTTCACAGCGCGGATGTACGCACGCACCGCCCGGGCGGCCGGCCGGATCAGGAACGGCCGCGCGTGCAGGTGCCTCGTCGCCGTCCGGTCCAGCGACAGCAGCCGCGGCGTCTCACCGTGGCCCTCGTTCGCCGCCCGCTGCCGGTACGCCTCCAGCATCCCGGTCAGCTCGGACCAGCACTGCACCCGCAGGCGCTGGCGGGCCTCGTCCACGTTGCCGGTGGCGCCGGTCAGCTCCACGAGCAGACCCTCGACCGACTCGACGTTCCACCGGTTACCCTCGCGCCACGCCGGTTCGAGCGCGTCGACGCGGCCCAGCAGCGGTGCGAGCCCGAGCTTGGGGAGCGGGTCGACGCCGTCGCCCAGCTGCTCGGCGCGCGCGTCGTCGAACAGCGATCGCAGCCGGCCCATCGCCTCGCGCAGCTTCCCCACCGCCGCCAGCCCGCGCGTCTCCGCCCGCAGCATCGCGAGCTGCTCATGCCACCGGCCGTCGCGGGCCTGCCCGACCGGGTCGGTGATCGCCGGCAGCCGGGCCAGCAGCGGCGCCCGGTCCGGCTCGGGAAGCTCCCGGATCACACCGCCCGCACGCTCGAGCGCGTCGGCGAGCGCCGCGAGGTCGGCGGCGTACCCGTCCACGATCCGCCGGATGGCGGCCACCTCGGCGCCCGCCGCGGCCACGAGCTCGGCGACGGGCAGGTCCTCGGTCTGCACCGGGTCCTTCGTGGCGGCGGTGAACACCACCCGCACCGGCCGGGCGAGCAGCGCCCAGACCCCGCCCGGGTCAACCTCGGCGGCCTGATCGACGAGGGCGCCCAGGGCCAGGTGCAGGCAATCGAAGCGCTGCCGGTGATCGGCCACCTCGACCGCGGCCTGGCCGGTGGCGCCGATCGCGTCGGCCGGCAGCGGATGCGCCGGCAGCGCGAGCAGCGCCGCCGCCAGCCGGTCGTGCGCCACCCGCAGCCGGTCCACGGTCCAGGCCCCGGCCGTCGGCCCGTTGTCGTAGCTCAGCGCGGCGCGGAAGGTGTCCAGCCGGTCGCGCTCCCGGCGCAGGCGATCGGGCTCCCAGGCCGCGCTCACGGGAACGGCCAGGTGGTGCTCTGGTAGGGCGGCGGCGGTTGAGGATCGCCGTCGTCGTGGTGCTCCGGCAGCCACCTGTCGTGGCTGGCGGTCCAGGCGGTCCGGCCGGCCGGGCTCTCCAGGACGTGATTGATGAAGCCGAGCAGCTGCGTGTCGTCCGGTCGCAGGGCGAACGCGTGCGGCTCGTCGCTGACCCACGGGCACGGGGTGGCGTCGTGGTGGGAGCACGCGGCGCGGTCGTTGCTGGGCGTGTCGGGCACTATCGTGTCGTCGGTCATGCCCTGGAAGCCGAGCAGGATGTTGTGGTCGGTGCTGACCGCGGCCACCTGGTCCTGCTCCAGCATCACCAGGCAGTCGATGACGTTGTCCACCCGCACCACCCGCAGCCCGCCGAAGTTGAACAGGTTGTCGATCGAGGTGGTGTCCGCGGCGGCGCAGACCCGCTGCCCGCGCAGCGCGGCCAGGCTGTCGAAGCGGGGCGCGCCGCTGGCGTCCTTGCGGACCAGGATGGACTGGCCCGAGTCGAGGGTGTCGTCGGAGAAGGCGACCCGCTTGCCGCGGGAACAGGTGGCGGTCAACGAGGTGGCGACGATGTCGACCTCGTGGCGCAGCAGCGCGTCGAACCCGCCGGCGCCGGGCGGCACCACCACGAAGTGCAGGTGGTCCAGCGGGTGACCATCCGGCCAGATGCTCTGCGCGATCTGCTTGACCAGGTCGATGTTGAACCCGGCGAAGGTCTGCGTCACCGGGTCCCAGTGGCTCATCGTGGCGTCCGCCTGGTCGACGCCGATCGTCAGGAAACCGCTCTGCGGCCGGTACGACGCGATGGCTGGCAGGCTTCGGCGCGGGTCGCAGGAGGTGTCCTCGGCGGCGGTCGGCCCGGCCGAGGCGAACACCGCACCGGCGGGCAGCGCCGCGAGCGGGTCGTCGAGCGTGGGCTCCGGTCCGGCGCAGCCGCCGAGCACGCCGACGCCGAGGACCAGGGCGAGCACGGTGGCGAACCCCGCCAAGGCCCGTCGGTTGCGCATCGTCGCTCACACCTCCCGTTCGTCAGCGGTAGTCGGTCAACCGGATCCAGAGACCGAGGACGGCGCCGGCGGCGGCCAGCACCGCCAGCAGGGACGCCGGCCCACCCACCGCGGGTGGCGCGCCCGGCATCCTGCTCAGCGCGGACCGGGTGACGACGTCCTGCGCGTCGATGGTGCGCTGCAGCGATCGGCTCACCGCCGTGAAATCCTGGTCGACCAGCCCGCCCGGCAGCACCCGGGCGATCGCGCCGGAGCGCTGCGCCGCGTTGCCGTTCTGCTGCTGGTCCCACGCGCCCCGCTGGTCCTGGCAGAGCGTCCGGTACGCGCCGGACGGCCGGTCGCAGTGCGCGTACCGCTCGAAGTTGGCCTCGTGGACCGTCGTGTCCACCCCGGCACCCATTGCCAGGTAGACCTCGGCCCGCGCGGCCACCAGGTCACCGACCTGAATCTGGGTGGCGTTCTCCGCCCGCACCGCGGTCTCGGTCGCCTGCAGCCGGCCGCTGGCCGTCGACCAGTGGCTGGCGACGGTCAGGTACAGCACGAGGACCGCCAGGACGAGCGTGGTCGCGGCGAGCAGACCCGGGTTCAGCCTCCGGTGGGTTCGCCGCCACAGCCAGCGTTGCAGCACGATCAGCGCCGCCAGGTCGACCAGCGGCATGGCCACCGAGACCGCCAGCCACCACCTGCCCCGCGACCGGGCCTGGTCGACCCGCCGCGACTCGTCCTGCCACATCCGCTGGGCCGAGGCCAGCAGCGTACCGCGCAGGTAGTCGCTCGCCTCGTGGGCGTACGCGGCGGCGAGCACGTCCCGGGTGGCGTCGGAGTTGAGCCGGAGCGCCTTGGCGATCACCGACTGGTACACCTGGAACTCGGTGGAGATGGTGCCGATCCGGTCGCTGCCACGCTCGTGGCGGACCGACTGGTTGATCGCGTTCGCCACGGCGGCGATCGCGTCCTGGTAGCTGTCACGGAGCGTGGCGGACGCCGGAGCGCTCGCCGGCACCAGGAACATCGCGTTGGCGTCGGAGTCCACGTCGGCCAGCCGGCTGTAGATCAGCCGGGCGTCGGCGCTGGCCTCGGTCGCGTCCACGGCGGACTGCCGGCCCAGTGCCTCGGACGGATCGATCGACAACATCGCCACGAACGCGGTCAACACCGCCAGGATCCCGATTCCGGCGCCGAACACCGTGATCAGTGTCGGGCTGCGCCCGGAGATCCGGCCGGCCCGATGCCCGACCCCATCGCTCGGCATACTGATGGCATCGATCATGGCGCTGCCAGTTCGCACGACCGGTTTCCCTACCACTCGATTGTCGGGCGTACCCCGATGGCGGCGGGGATCTGGACCAGGCTGAGCAGTGTGGTAAGCACCGAGAATCGCACACGTCCGGTGCCGCGCCAAGAATTGCACGCGCGATTTGGCCAAAAATCCGCATTGTTTCGTCCAAATTCCTGAGCCCGGCCGCCATCGATCACCCTTGCGGCCATGGTCGCGCGCAAGGCCCCGCCCGTGACACCGCCGCCCAGCACGCGGGCCCGGTCCCGACCATCACCCGGCGCCGCCGTCACGCCCGATCACCACCGTCACGCCCGGCCACCGCGGCACGCCCGGCCACCGCGGCACGGCCGATCACCGCGGCACGCCCGGCCACCGCCGTCGCGGCCGATCACCGCCGGCACGCTCGATCACCGCCGGCCCGCGTCGGCGGCGCCGGGTGGCTGTCGTCGTGTCAGGCGAACCGGGAGCTGCGCACCGGGCCCGGCGAGCGCATCCGGTCCCGCGGCCCGGTCAGCCACAGGTCGCGCAGGCCGGCCACGAACGCCGACAGCGACTCGTCGGAGTCCTCGGGCGTCTCGCCGTCGCCGGTGTCGGGCTTGGGGTCCGCGCCGAGAACCTGCGCGGCCAGCGTCTCGACCGGCCGGTCGTCCGCCGGCTCCTGGCTCACCTCGTTGTCCGGGCCACCCCCCAGACGCTCACCCCATGGCGGGACGACGAACTGCGACAGCAGCCCGCTGACGTCCGCGGTGACCGCCGGCGGCTGGGTCCAGCACGTCGCCTGTTCGAAGAGCACCTGGCCCGGCGCCCGCTCGCGCAGCGCGGCGGCGGACTGCTGGTCAACGTCGGACAGGTCGTAGGCGACCACCACGGTGTCCTGCAGGCTCGGGTCGAACGGCACCGCGGGCAGACCGAACAGTTCGGCCGCGGCCCTGCCCAGGATCTGGCTGGACCGGTCGGGCAGCAGCGACACCGTCGCCGGGCGCCGCCCCGCCGCCCGGAGGATCAGGCGCAGCCGGTGCAGTCCCCGCAGGCAGTGCCCGTAGTCATCCTGGAGGTAGGCGTAGCGTCCGGTCATGCCGTGCTGGAATCCGTACGGGGACAGGGTCGCCAGCACCCCGCCACCCACCACGAAGTGCCAGCCGCGCAGATCCTCACCATCCAGCGGGCGCACGGTACGAGCCAGCGCGGCGCGATCGAGCATGTGCCGCACCCGCTCCCGCGCCGGCGCCCACTGCCGGTCCTCCGGCTCGGTCAGGCGCTCGAAGTGCCGAGCCGCCACGTCGAGCCGGCCGGCCATGATGGCGTTGAACACCAGCAGGTACCGTTCGGGCCAGTCGCGCAGTGTCGGCTCGCGCTCCGCCAGCAGCGTCACCGCCTCCTGGTGCCGGTACTCCGACTCCAGCGCGGCGACGAGTTCGGTCAGCACCCTCCGCGACTCCGGAGCCGCGCGCAACGCGGCCGACAGCGCCGGTACGGCGAGGTACGCGACGCCGTGCTCGACGCAGCCGTACCCGAAGTCGTAAAGGCCGATGGGGTTGGCGGGATCGGCGGCGACGGCGGCCGACGCGTCGACCAGGTCGGTGAACCCGACGACCCCGGCGACCCGGCCCATGACCCGGGCCAGGTCCTCGATGCCGATGGTGTCGGCGATCGGTCGCAGGCCGCGCAGGACGCCCTGCACGTCGCCCGCCTCCACCAGTTCCCAGATCTGTGCCAGTTCCGGACCCACCAAGCCATCCTCCGCCTCGAACCTACGGTGCCGGCGGCCATTGTGCCCGATCCCTGTCGGCGAAATCTCCCCCAATTCGCGCCGTCCACAGACGACGGTCACCCCAGCGATCGGTCACCCGCGATCGGTCAGCCGGCCGCGGCTTTCTCGTTACGACGCCTGGGTGGTGAGCAGATAGTCGTCGGCCTCGGGGCTCCACCGGAGTTCGACCGCGCCGCTGGTGGCGGCCGCCTTGCAGAACTGCAGGAAACTGCGGTAGCCGAGTTTCTTCTCGCTGAAGTCGGGCCGTACCCGCCGGAGCTGGTTCTTCAGGCCGGACAGCGCCACCGTGCCCTCGCTGCCGGTCAGGTCCCCGACCACGGCGCGCAGGAGTCCGAACGCCACCTCCCGGTCGCCGTGCTCGGGCAGCGACACCTCCGGGTCGCCCTTGGCGGGGCCCTCGGCCAGCTCGACCACGTTGCGTTCGGCGAGGTGTCGCAGGAGCTCTCCGAAGGTGCGGAAGCCGTAGTCGGACTCGCTGAAGGTCGCGTCCTTGCGCAGCAGGGTGCGCTTCAACGTCGAGGCGGTCACCGCACCGCTGGAACTGCCCTGCAGACCGGCCACGGTCTGCGCCACGAGTCCGACGAGCGCGTCCACGTCGTGTACCGGCTCCTCGCCCGCCGGTTGTACCTCCGGTTCCAGCTCCGGCTGCGGCGACTCGGGGCCGGGCACCCGTGCCGGGCGTCCGCGCCGGCCACGCGCCGGCGGGGTGTCGACCCCCTCCAGCCGGTCGTAGTAGAGAAACTCGTCGCACGCGGGCGGAAGCAGGGCCGAGGTGGACTTTTCGACCCCCACGCCGATGACGCGCTTGTTGAGCTCGCGGAGCTTCTGCACCAGCGGAGTGAAGTCGCTGTCGCCGGTGCAGATCACGAACGTGGAGATGTACCCGCGTTCGAAGGCCAACTCCACGGCGTCGACGGCCATCTTGATGTCGGCTGCGTTCTTGCGCGAGGCCCCCATGCGCTGGGGCATCTCGATGAGCTCCACGTGCGAGCGGGTGAGCATGCGACGGTCCTCGTCAAAGTAGGACCAGTCGGCGTATGCCCGGCGCACCACCACCCGCCCGCGCTCGGCCAGCGCGTCGGCGATCGGCCGGAGATCGAACGCCATCCCGCCCAGGTGCTCGCGCGCACCGAGCGCGAGGTTCTCGTAGTCGAGGAACAGGGCGATCCGATCTTCTTGATCCACGCACGACAGCGTACGCCCGGTGCCGGCCCGAGCCGGTGACTTCGGCGGCGACCGGCCGCCGCGCGTCTCGATCCGGGCTCACGTCTCGATCCGGGCTCGCGTCCCGGTCAGAGCCTCGCGTCCCGGTCAGAGCCTCGCGTCCCGGTCAGGGCTTCCTGCCGACCGCGCCGAAGATCGACGCCTCCAGCGGCGCGGGGCGCTCGGTGGCGTCCGGGTCGGGCCGCCACTCGCTGACCGGGACGATGCCGGGTTCGAGCAGATCGAGCCCGGAGAAGAACTCGGCGAACTCGGCCCGCTCCCGCGGGTACACGTCGGACTGGCCGTTGCGCAGCGTGGCATCCCAGTTGGCCGCCAGTTCCGGGGTGAGGAAGTCCTTGGTGGCGCAGGACATGGTCAGGTAGCTGCCGGACGGCAGTGCCCCCAGTAGGGTCGCCACGATGTCACGCGCGGTCGCCTGGTCGGGCAGGAAGTGCACGATCGCTACCAGCATGAGGGCGACCGGCTGGTCGAGGTCGACGGTGTCCACCAGATCCGGATGGGACAGAATCCGTTCCGGGTTGCGCAGGTCCTGCTCAAGGTACCGGGTGCGCCCCTGCGGCGTGCTGTGCAGCAGGGCTCGGGCGTGCGTCATCACCATCGGGTCGTTGTCCACATACACCACCCGGCTGTCCGGGAGGATGCGCTGCGCGACCTCGTGGGTGTTGTCGGCGGTCGGCAGCCCGGTGCCGATGTCCAGGAACTGGCGGATGCCCACCTCGGCGGCGAGGTAGCGCACGGCGCGCTGGAGGAAGGCGCGGTTGGCGCGGGCCGCGGTCCGGGCCGCGGGGTAGGACTTCGCCAGCAGGTCCCCGGACTCCCGGTCCGCGGCGAAGTTGTCCTTGCCGCCGAGCCAGTAGTTGTACCGCCTGGCCGGATGCGCGACCTCGGTGTCCAGACCGTCACTCATCGCCATCTCCTCCGCTCGGATGCCGCCATCGTAGGTGATGACCGAGGAGGACTCCACAAAGGACATTCGATGGCCCCGGCCGGGGTCAGCGCACGACGGGGTCAGCGCACTTCGCGGGTCAGCCCACTTCGCGGGTCAGCGCACTTCGCGGGTCAGCGCACGAGGAGGGTGAGGCCGTCCCTCGGCGGGATCAGCTCGCCGACGACCGGGTACCCGGGGACCTCACCGGCGACCAGGAGCCCGCCGGAGGTCTGCGCGTCGGCCAGCAGTAACAGCTCACCCTCGCCGGCCGGGCCTGCGTCCAGCCAGGGCCGTACCCAGTCCAGGTTGCGCCGGGTGCCGCCGCTGACGTACCCGGCGGCCAGGGCGTCACGGGCCGCGTCGAGGTACGGCACGGCGGCCGCGTCGAGGACGGCCGTCACGCCGCTGGCGCGCGCCAGCTTGTGCAGGTGGCCGAGCAGCCCGAAGCCGGTCACGTCGGTGGCACAGGTGGCTCCGGCCAGCAGCGCGGCGGCGCCCGCGTCCCGGTTGAGCGTGGTCATCGCATCGACCGCCTGCGGGAACTGCTCGCCGGTCGCCTTGTGCCGGCTGTTCAGTACGCCGATGCCGAGCGGCTTGGTGAGGGTCAGCGGCAGGCCCGGACGGCCGGCGTCGTTGCGCAGCAGCCGTCGCGGATCGGCGAGGCCGGTCACCGCCATGCCGTACTTGGGCTCCGGGTCGTCGACGCTGTGCCCGCCGCCGAGGTGGCAGCCCGCCTCCCGCGCCACGTCGAGGCCACCGCGCAGTACCTGGGCCGCGAGGTCGAGCGGCAACACCTCCCGGGGCCACGCGAGGAGGTTGACCGCCACCAGCGGCGTGCCGCCCATGGCGTACACGTCGGAGAGCGCGTTGGCGGCGGCGATGCGTCCCCAGTCGTAGGCGTCGTCGACCACGGGCGTGAAGAAGTCGGCGGTGGTCAGGATCGCGGTGCCGTCCGCGATGCGCACGGCGGCGGCGTCGTCCCCGCCGTCCAGCCCGACGAGCAGTTCGCCGAGGCCGTCCGGCGGTCGATCACCGACGAGGCCGGCGACCATCGCCTCCAGTTCGCCGGGCGGGATCTTGCAGGCGCAGCCGCCGCCGTGCGCGTACTGGGTCAGCCGAGGCCGGGTCATAATGTCGGTAACATCCCCCACGCACCAGATGTTACCTAATCGGACGGTCCGTGAGGGTAGGGTGCTTGCGGAGGCGTTCGGGTGGCTGGTGCCCTCCACGGTCTTCAAAACCGATGTGACCCGGCATCCGGGTCAGGCGGGTTCGATTCCCGTCCGCCTCCGCAAACGGCATAGCAGCACCCGGGGAGGTCAGGGTGGACTCGCGCCGGCGCGTACCGCGCACCGATACCGTCCTCGCCGACGCGCGGCTGGCCACGGCCGCCGAGACGCTGGGCCGGACGCGGGTGAAGGCGGTGATCAACGCCGCCCAGGAGCGGGCCCGCCAGGGCGAGATCAGGCCGGAGGACGTCACGGACGCCGCGCTGGCCGCCCTGTCGAAGGGGCCCACGAGCCTACGTAGCGTGATCAACGCTACCGGCGTCGTGCTGCACACCAACCTCGGCCGCGCGGCGCTGTCCCCGGCCGCGGTGGACGCGCTGGTCTCGGCCGCCGGGCACACCGACGTCGAGCTGGACCTCGCCACCGGCCGGCGGGCCCGCCGCGGGCGCGGCACGCTGGAGGCGCTGGCCGCTGCCGTACCCGGGGCGGCGGCCGTGCAGGTCGTCAACAACGGCGCGGCGGCGCTCGTCCTCGCCGCCACGGCGCTGGCCGCCGGCCGCGAGATCGTCGTCAGCCGGGGCGAGCTGGTGGAGATCGGAGACGGGTTCCGGCTGCCGGACCTGCTGTCCTCGACCGGCGCCCGGCTACGCGAGGTCGGCACGACCAACCGGACCTCGCTGGCCGACTACGCGGCGGCAGTCGGCCCCGGTACCGGCTTCGTGCTCAAGGTTCATCCGTCCAACTTCGTCATCCGCGGCTTCACCGCGGCCGTCGAGGTCGCCGAGCTGGCCACGCTGGGCGCGCCGGTGATCGTGGACATCGGCTCCGGCCTGCTGGCCGCCGACCCACTGCTGCCCGACGAGCCGGACGCCACCTCGGCGCTGCGGGCCGGGGCGGCGCTGGTCACAGCCAGCGGCGACAAGCTGCTCGGCGGCCCGCAGGCCGGTCTCCTGCTCGGCGACGCCGAGCTGGTGGAGCGGCTGCGCCGGCACCCCCTGGCCCGCGCGCTGCGGGTCGACAAGCTCACCCTCGCCGCTCTCGAGGCCACGCTGCGGGGACCACACTCCCCCACCTGGGCCGCCCTGCGCGCCGACCCGGCCGACCTGCGGGTGCGGGTGAAGGAGTTGTGCCGGGTACTGGGCGGCACCCACGTACTGGGTGACTCCGACGCGCGGGTCGTCCCCTCGGTGGCCGTGGTGGGCGGCGGCGGTGCGCCGGGGCTCGAACTCGAATCCTGGGCGCTGTCGCTGCCCGAGCGCCTGAGCGCCCCGCTGCGCGCCGGAGATCCTCCGGTGGTGGGCCGCGTCGAGCGTGGCCGGTTACTGCTCGACCTGCGATGCGTACCGCCCGAGCTGGACACCGCGCTGGCTTGCGCGGTGAGGCGGGCGGCCACGTGCACGTGATCGCGACCGCCGGTCACGTCGATCATGGCAAGTCCACGCTGATCCGGGCGCTGACCGGGATGGAGCCCGACCGGTGGGCCGAGGAGCGGCGGCGCGGCATGACCATCGACCTCGGCTTCGCCTGGACCACCCTCGCCTCGGGCGAGGAGGTCGCCTTCGTGGACGTGCCGGGCCACGAGCGGTTCGTACCCAACATGCTGGCCGGCGTCGGGCCGGTGCCGGCGGCGCTGTTCGTGGTGGCGGCCGACGAGGGCTGGATGCCGCAGTCGGCCGAGCACCTCGCCGCGCTCGACGCCCTCGGGGTGGGGCACGGGCTGCTGGTGGTCACGCGCTGCGACCTGCTCGACCCGGCGATGGCGGCGGCGCAGGCGCGGGACCGGCTCGCCGCGACCTCCCTGCGGGCGGTGGAGACCGTCGCGGTCAGCGCGGCCACCGGCACCGGCCTGGACGACCTGCGGGCGGCCCTGCGCCGGCTGGTCGCGCGGCTGCCGACGCCCGACCTGTCGGCGCCGGTACGGCTGTGGGTCGACCGATCGTTCACCATCCGGGGCAGCGGAACGGTGGTCACCGGTACGCTCGGCGCCGGCCGGTTGCGCCCCGGAGACGCGCTGGAACTCGCCGGCACCGGCCGGCCGGTGCGGGTACGGGGCCTGCAGGCGCTCGGCGCACCGGCGACGGAGGTGGCCGCCGTCGCCCGGGTCGCGGTCAACCTGCGCGGCGTCGACCGGGCCGACGTACGCCGGGGGGACGCGCTGGTCACGCCGGGCCGGTTCCACCTGACCGACCTCGTGGACGTGCGGGTGTCCGGCGATCCGGTGTCCGCGCTGCCGCCCGAGGTCACTCTCCACCTCGGCTCGGCCGCGGTCACCGCGCGGGTACGGCCCCTGGGCGCGGACACCGCCCGGCTCCGGTTGGTGGCGGCTCTGCCCCTGCGGGTCGGCGACCGCGCGCTGCTGCGCGATCCGGGCCGCCGTCACGTGGCCGCCGCGGCGGCGGTCCTCGACGTGGCCCCGCCCCCGCTGCGCCGGCGGGGTTCGGCCTCCGCCCGCGCCGCCGTACTGTCCACTATGGACGGGATGCCGTCCGAGCGCGACGAGCTACGCCGGCGGGGGCTGGCCCGCCGGGGAGACCTCGAGCGGATGGGGATCGCCGTGTCCGCCGCTCCGGTGGTCGCGGACTGGCTGGCCGATCCGGAGCACTGGGCCGCGCTGCGCGAGCGCCTCGCCGAGGAGGTCGCCCGCCACGCCCGGGCACATCCGCTCGAGGCCGGCGCGCCGGTCGAGGCGCTGCGGCACGCGCTGGGGCTGCCCGACCGCGTGCTGATCGACGCGCTCGTCTCGCCGCCGCTGGCCGCCCGCGACGGCCGGGTCGAGGCCGCCGACCGGGACGGCGCGCTGCCGTTGCCGGTGGCTCAGGCGGTGGAGCGGGTCCGTGCGGATCTCGCCAAGGAGCCCTTCCGCGCCCCGGACGCGAGTCGGCTCGCCGCGCTCGGCCTGGGGCCGCGCGAGTTGGCCGCAGCGGTGCGCGCCGATGCCCTGCTGCCCATCGCGGAGGGCATCGTGCTGCTGCCGAACGCGCCGCGGGAGGCGATGACGGTACTTGCTCGCCTGCCGCAACCGTTCACGCTCAGCGACGCCCGGCAGGCGCTGGGCACCACCCGACGGGTCGCCGTGCCGCTGCTGGAACTGCTGGACCGCCGCGGCTGCACGCAGCGCCTGCCCGACGGCCGCCGGAGCATCGGGCTCGGTCCCGACGCGGCGCGCGGCGGCCCGCCTCAGGGGGCCGCCGCACGCCGCGTCGCCGGGTGAGTCCCGGGTTCCCGCTGTCGTCCCGGCCGTGTCAGGGCGCCTCTATGCCAGCGCTAGGTCGGCGAATGGTCACCGGCTGCCGCTTGCTCCAGGCGTTGACGCTGCGGCGTCACCGTGTATTTAGGATCCTTCGCCGAGGCCACTCCGCCGTCGAAGATGCCGAAGCGGGTCAGCGCCGCCGCGGCGATCAGCGCGGCACCGGACAGCGCGGAGACGAGCCGGTTGCGCCGGCCGAGCACGGCTCCCGCCGCACCGGCCACGCTGAGGGCGCGCGCGGCCCGCAGCCGGCGCCCGGCACGCCCCTGCGTGTAGGGCTCGCTGACCAGACCCATCCCGGTCTCGATTCGGTGCGACGCGGCCACCTCCATCGCGGCGCCGATCACGGCGAGCCGGCGGGCGGGACCGCTCTGTGACAGCGGCGCCGCGAGCAGGCCCACCCCGGAGGCGCTGGCCAGTGCGCTGCCCGCGAACACGAACGGCAGTTGCGGGTACGCCTCGTGCCAGGACGGCACGGCGGTGTCGGCGAGCAGTACGGCCGTGTAGGTGGCGAGCGCCGGCGCCACCCCGGCGGCCAGGTAGCCCGAGGCCGTACCGGCGACCGGCAGCGCGCGACCGGCCAGCCCGAGCACGCCGTGCCGGGGCAGCAACGGCGCCGCCTCGGCCACCGCGGCCAGCCCCGCGGCCGGGCCGAACACAGCCAGGATCCAGGTGCCCACCGACATCGGCGAGGTCGGCTTGGCCACCCGCAGCATGTGGTGGAAGCGCTTCGGGCGCCCGAGGTCGTGAATCAGGAAGTACGTGCTGGCGCCGACGGCGGCCAGGGAGGCCAACCGGGTCGCGCGGCGCATGGCCGGCCGTCCGGTCAGGTCGGCGCCGGCGGCGAGGATCGACGAGCCGGCCGCGAGGCCGCCGGTGAAGAGGTAGGCCGGGATGTCGTGCCGCCACACCGGCGCCTTGAGGATCGGCCGGCCGTAGTAGGAGCGCAGTCCCCTGTCCGCCACGTCGGGCCGCGCCCCGGCGGCTTCCGGGGTTGCGGCGTTGGTTGCCTCGGCGGTCACGCCGACCGCCCGACGAAGGCCACCGCGGCCGCGGCGAGCATGGTGAGCGCGGCAAACCCGGCCCGCTTCCACATGTCCGGCAGGTCCCGCGTGGTCACCACCGGGTCCGGCGGCAGGCCGTACACCTCGGGCTCGTCCAGGAGCAGGAAGAAGGCGCCGTCACCGCCGACACCGTCGTTCGGGTCGTGCCCGTACAGCCGCGCGGTCGTCTGGCCCGCCGCCCGCAGGTCGGCCACCCGGCCCTCGGCGCGCTCACGCAGTTCGTCGAGCGGGCCGTACTGGATGGACTGGGTGGGGCACGCCTGGGCACAGGCCGGGGTGAGGCCGTCGCCGATCCGGTCGTAGCACAGCGTGCACTTCCACGCCCGGCCGTCGCCCTTGCGCTGGTCGATCACGCCGTACGGGCACGCCGGGATGCAGTACCCGCAGCCGTTGCAGATGTCCTGCTGCACCACGACGGTGCCGAACTCGGTGCGGAACAGCGCCCCGGTCGGGCAGACGTCGAGGCAGGCGGCGTGGGTGCAGTGCTTGCAGACGTCGGACATCATCAGCCAGCGCAGGTCCTTGCGGTCCTCCCGCCCCTGTTGCCTACCGGGCAGCCCGGACGTGGGCATGCCCAGCATCGCGGGTCCAGCGGCCATCCGCGCCGCGGACTCGGGTTCCCCGCCGGGATCCGCGCCGGGAATGGTGCCGGTGTCGATGGCGGTGGTCGCTGCGAGGGCCGCGGTCGCCGGTTCGCTCGACGGGCCGGTCGGCGTGTCGCGGAAGGGCGGCGACTGCCGCTGCCCGGCCGGGATCGGCTGCTCAATGAAGGCCACATGCCGCCACGAGTTCGCGGTCAGCGCCCCGGTGTTGTCGAACGACATGCCCAGCAGGGACAGCCCGTGGTCGGGGACGAGGTTCCACTCCTTGCACGCCACCTCGCACGCCTTGCAGCCGATGCAGATGCTCGTGTCGGTGAAGAATCCCATCCGGGCGGGGGCGTCCGCGTACCCGGCGTCGAGCGCCGGGTCGAGCGGGCCGTAGAGGCTGTTTTCACCCACCATCGCTGCTCTCACCCACCATCGCTATGATGCTCCCGATCCAGCGCGTCCGTGGTGATAATCGGCGGGTAGTGGTCGCCGGTGAGCCCCGCCAGGCGGCGGTACTCGGCCACGTAGTCCGCCAGCTCCGGGCCGGTCGGCCGCCGGCCCGGCCTGATGTCGCAGGTTCCGACCTTGCTCTCCTGGATCAGCACGTTGGGGTCGAGGGTGATGCCGAACAGGTCGTTGGCCGAGTCGCCGGTGGCCAGGCCCTCGCCGCCCCAGTGGTAGGGCAGCCAGATCTGGTGGATCACGCGGTCCTCGACCACCAACGGGGTGAGCCGGTCGGTGACCAGCACGCGCGCCTCGATCGCGGCCCGGGCGGTTATCACGTGCGCGAAGTCCAGGTGGGTCAGGCCGCGCTCGGCCGCGAGTTCCGGCGATACCTCGACGAACATCTCCGGTTGCAGTTCGGCCAGGTACTTGACCGTGCGGCTCATGCCGCCGGCGGTGTGGTGCTCGGTGAGCCGGCTGACGCTGAACACGTACGGGAAGACGTCGCTGTGCGGCTCGGGTGGGCTCGGGTTGGTCGGGTTGTCGGGCCGCTGGTACGTCTTGCGGGTGGGGTTGGCCTGCTGGCCGTACAGCGGGTTGCGCACGGGTGACTCGACCGGCTCGTAGTGCGTGGGCATCGGCCCATCGATCAGGCCGACGGGCACGTACAGCCAGCCCTTCCCGTCGCCCTGCAGGATGAACGGGTCGTCACCGGCGAGCGCCTCGACACCCGTCGCCTCCGGCGGCGGCCGGTACGACGGCGGCTTGTTCTTTTCGAAGTCGGGCACGTCGACGCCGGTCCACTCGCCCTTCTCGGCGTCCCACCACACGTACGCCTTGCGCTCGCTCCACGGCCGCCCCTCGGGGTCGGCGGAGGCGCGGTTGTACATGATGCGGCGGTTGGCCGGCCACGCCCAGCCCCACTCGGGCGCCACCCAGCTCTGCTCCCGGCCGGGCTTGCGCCGCGCCGCCTGGTTGACGCCGTCCGCGTAGACGCCGCAGTAGATCCAGCAGCCGCCCACGGTCGAGCCGTCGTCGCGCAGCTGGTTGAAGGTGGACAGCGGGCGCCGGGTGGCGACGTCGTACCCGTTGATTTCGAACAGCACCGCCTCGGCGCTCGGCTCGTCCTGCGGCCCGTGCATGGGGTAATCCCACGCCAGGTCGAGCACGGCGCGGTCGCGCGGTAGTTTCGAGGCGGCCAGCTTCCGCCGGATGATGCGGCCCAGGTGGTAGAAGAACCACAGCTCGGAGCGGCAGTCGCCCGGCGGGTCGAGGGCCTTCTCACGCCACTGCAGCATCCGTTGGGTCTGGGTGAACGTGCCCTCCTTCTCCACGTGGGACGCGGCCGGCAGGAAGAACACCTCGGTGCGGCACTCCTCGGGCGTGATCTCGCCCGACTCGACCTCCGGGCCGCGCTTCCAGAACGTGGCGCTCTCGATCATGAACAGGTCGCGGACGACCAGCCAGTCGAGGTTGGCCATGCCCAGCCGCTGCGCCCTACCGTGCGCCGAGCCGACGGCGGGGTTCTGCCCGAGCAGGAAGTACCCCTTAATCTTGCCGTCGATCATGTTGAGCACCTGCCGGTAGGTGCCGTGGTCGCCGGTCATCCGGGGCAGGTAGTCGTAGCAGAAGTCGTTGTCGGGCGTGGCCGCGTCGCCCCAGTACGCCTTGAGCAGGCTGACGCCGTACGCGCTCGCGTTGCCCCAGAACCCCTTCTGCGTGGGGTGCCGGATGCCCCCTATCCACTCATCGAAGGTGGTGTGCTTCACCTGCGGCATCGGCAGGTACCCGGGCAGCAGGTTGAACAGCGTCGGGACGTCGGTGGACCCCTGGATGCTCGCGTGGCCCCGCAGCGCCAGGATCCCGCCGCCCGGCCGCCCCATGTTGCCCAGCAGGAGTTGAATGATCGCGCCGGTGCGGATGTACTGCACGCCGACGCTGTGCTGCGTCCAGCCGACCGAGTAGATCAGCGCCGAAGTGCGCTCCCGGCCGGAATTCTGCGTCCACGCGCGGGCCACGTCCTCGAACATCTCCACCGGCACGCCGCAGGTCCGCGCGACCATCTCCGGGGTGTAGCGCGCATAGTGCCGCTTGAGGATCTGGTAGACGCAGCGGGGATGCTGCAACGTCTCGTCACGTCCGGACAGGGCGCGCACCGGCTTCCCGTGCGACTCGTGCTGAAGCGCCCCGGCGGTCTCCCGCTCGGCCGTGGTGTCGAACCTGGCGCCGTCGCCCTCCTGCCCCGCGTACTGCCAGCTACGAGGGTTGTAGGTGCCGGTCGTCGGGTCGTAGCCGGAGAACAGGCCGTCGAGGTCCTCGGTGTCGCGGAAATCCTCGCTGACAATGGTGGACGCGTTGGTGTAGGCCAGCACGTACTCCCGGAAATCCAGCTCGTTCTCCAGGATGTAGCGGACGATCCCGCCCAGGAACGCGATGTCGCTGCCGGCGCGGATCGGCACGTACGTGTCGGCCAGGGCGCTGGTACGGGTGAACCGCGGGTCGACGTGGATGACCCGCGCCCCGCGTAGCTTCGCCTCCATGACCCACTGGAACCCCACCGGGTGCGCCTCGGCCATGTTGGAGCCCTGGATGATGATGCAGTCGGCGTTGGCCATGTCCTGCTGGAAGGTGGTGGCGCCACCCCGACCGAAACTGGTTCCCAGACCGGGAACGGTGGAGGAGTGTCAAATACGCGCCTGGTTCTCGATCTGCAGCGCGCCCAGGGCGGTGAACAACTTCTTGATGAGGTAGTTCTCCTCGTTGTCCAGCGTCGCCCCGCCCAGGCTGGAGATGCCGAGGGTGCGGTGCAGCGGCCGGCCCTCGTCGTCGACGTCCTCCCAGGTCGCTCCCCGCGCCGCGATGATCCGGTCGGCGATCATGTCCATCGCCGTCTCGAGTTCGAGGTCCTCCCAGTCTGTGCTGTAGGGACGGCGGTAACGGACCTTCGTCTGCCGCAGTTCGCTGGTCACCAGGTTCTTGCTCGCCGAGCCCTTCGGGCACAGCCGGCCACGCGAGATGGGGCTGTCCGGGTCGCCCTCGATCTGGCTGACCCGCCCATCCTTGACATACACGCGCTGACCGCAGCCCACGGCACAGAACGGGCAGACGGAACGGGCCATCGAGTCGGCCGTCCCGGTGCGCGCGGCGAGCTGCGCCGAGCGCGGCGACATGGCGGCGGCCCCGCGACCCAACGGGTCGGTCCCGGTCAGCTGCCGGTAGACCGGCCACTCCCGGAGCCAGGTGCGCACGCCCATAAATCAATGCGTACCACGTCGCATACCACCCAAAGAAGCGATCCCCGGTATCTCCTCCAGTTGAGCGGGCCGTCAGCGCGCCCGGGGCGTTGCCGCGCCTCCCCTCCCGACATGAACGTGTTTCACCGTTCCGCTTATGGGCATCAGCCGGATCGGGACTACCAGAACCGGGTGAGCGCCCACCGGAGCTACCAGCCGGTCCATATCGCCAGCAGCGTCAGAACCCGAGGGAAACCATGGCCTTCAAGACACCCGATCAGATCGCGACGGCGGCGGTGAACGCCGGTGTCGCCAAGACGAAGCTCAGTCCCGACCGGATGTTCGCCGGTGGGATCCTGGCCGGCGCCTACATCGCCTTCGCCGGGTTGGTTGCCGTCGTCGTCACCGCGGGTATGCCGGTCAGTATCTGGGGCAACCTGTCCACCCTGTTCCTCGGCGCGGTCTTCGCGACGGGTCTGATCCTCGTCATCATCGCCGGCTCCGAACTGATCACCGGCAACATGGCGCTGCTGCCGCTGGCACTGACCTCGGGCCGGGCGTCGGCCGGGCGGGCCCTGATGAGCGTGGTACTGGTGACCGCCGGCAACCTCGTCGGCTCGCTGCTGGTGGCGTACCTGCTCGCCGTGAAGACCGGCGTCATCGGCGACGCGCACTCGGCGGCGGGCTCCGCGGGCGCACTGACCTTCGCCAAACTGGCCACCGTCGCCAAGGGCAAGGCGGTGACCGAAACCAGCGTGGCCATCTTCCTGCGCGCCATCGGCTGCAACTGGCTGGTCTGCCTCGCCGTCTGGATGGCGTACGCCGCGGAGGACATCGCCGGGAAGATCCTCGCCATCTTCTTCCCCATCATGGCGTTCGTCGCGATGGGCTTCGACCACGTGGTCGCCAACATGTTCTTCATACCGGCCGCGATGTTCGCGGGGGTCGGCGGGATCAGCTTCGTGAATCTCGTGCGCAACCTCGGCCTCGCCTTCGCCGGGAACCTGGTGGGCGGCGCGTTCTTCGTAGCCTGCTTCTACTGGTTCATCTACCTACGCGGCCAGGCGCGACCGATGTCGCCGGACGGCATCCAGGAGACGCCGACCCCAGATCCGCGCAGCAAGGGCGGTCAGGAAGCGGCGGGCCCCCGCTGACCGCCGGTCGGCTCACCGACACCCACGCTCAACGACGCGCACGCTCAACGACACAGCGCACCGATCGACAGAGCACCCATCGACGCATTGCTCCCCGGCTTCGGCCGGGGAGCAATGTGTGTCGGCTCCGAGGGCCGGCGGCGACGGTCGTGATGCGCGCGGCCGGTAGGCGGCGCTCAGCGATCCGTGGTGTGGCCAACGTCCTGTGTGTCGGCGATACGCGCATCAGGGATATCAGGGATATCAGGCGGGAGGTACGCCCGCGCGCGGTTCTGGTCTACGGTCGTGCCCAGGAATCCGCCGGACTGCCGCGTCCACAACTGCGCGTAGAGCCCACGTCGTCGCACGAGTTCAGCGTGAGTACCGCGCTCGACGATCCGGCCGGCGTCGAGGACCACAATTCGGTCCATGTGGGCGATGGTGGAGAGCCGGTGGGCGATCGCGATCACGGTACGGCCGGTCATCACCTCGCCGAGCGTGTCGTGGATGGCGCCCTCCGCCTCGGAGTCGAGCGCGGAGGTGGCCTCGTCCATGACCAGAATCGGCGCGTTCCGGTAGAACGCGCGGGCTAGCGCGATCCGCTGCCGTTGGCCGCCGGACAGGCGCACGCCGCGCTCGCCGACCTGTGCGTCCAGTCCGGTCCGGCCGTCCGCATCCCTGAGCGTGGCGACGAATCCGTCGGCGGACGCGCGGCGCAACGCCGCCTCGATCTGCGCGTCGTCGGCGCCACCTGGGCCGGCGATGTTCTCTCGGATCGAGCGGTGCAGCAGGGTGGCGTCCTGGGCGACCATGGAGATCTGGGCGCGGAGGCTCTCCTGGGTCACGTCCGTAATGTCGGTACCATCGATGCTGATCGTGCCGGACTCCGCGTCATGGAACCGCAGCAGCAGGCCGACCAGCGTGGACTTTCCCGCGCCCGACCGGCCCACGATGCCGACCCGCTCGCCCGCGGCGACGTCGAGGCTCAGGTGGTCGAGCCCCCCTTCGCCGCGGCCGTAGTGGTGACTGACCTCCGAGAAACTGATGGCTCCGCCCCGTACCCCAAGAGGGGATGCCCCGGGTTTGTCCGCAACCGCGAGTGGTTGCGCGACCGTTCGCAGTGCCCGCCGGAGCGCGCCGACCGATCCGAACAGTGCCGACACGGCATCCAGCAGCCACTCCCCCATCGAGGTGATCCGGAAACTGAGGGCCAGCGCGGCCGCGACAAGCCCCAGGGGTGTGGCTTCGGTACGCCAGAGCACAATCCCGTATCCGACCAGCCCGACGAGCAGCGCGCTGCCGAGCGCCATCATGGTGCTGTTGACTGTCACCTCGATCCGTTGCAGGTTCAGATGTGCGCGTCTAGCCACCGCGAACAACCGACGATCGTGTTCGACGCGGGTGCTCTGGCCGCCGAGCAACGCGAGCGTGTCGACGTTGGCGTACGAGTCGACCAGCAGGCCGGTCAGCGCGGACTCCGCATCCTGCAGACGCTCCGAGGCTCGCCGGTAGCGGGGCACCGCCCACCGCATGAGCAGCGCGTACGCCACAATCCAGGCGCCCAACGGAAGCAGCAGGCGCACATCGATCGCGGACATCACCCATACCGAGCCAGCGATGTAGACAATCACGAAAACCAGCGTGTGAACAACGACGTATGCGGCGGTGCTGGCGGCATCGCCGCCGTCGCGGACCCAGGTAGCGATGCGCCCGGCCAGATCGTCGCGAAACCAGCCAACGGACTGCCGGGAGACGTGCCGGTGCGCCCGCCAGCGGGCGAGCGAGCGAGCATTGGCACGGAACGCGATGTCGTCCAACGCCTCGCTGACGAGGTTGATCAGTGGCCTGATCAGAAGCACGAAACCGGCGACGGTGAGCAGCTCGGGGGCGCGTTCGGGCCAGAACGTGTCCGGGCTTCCGGCGGCGAGCGTGTCGACCAGACGTCCGGTGTATCCGATGAGCCAGACCTCGATCGCGGCGCACATGATCGTGGTGGCAATGGCTGCCGCTACGACCAGTCGAAGGGGCCGCAGTTCTTCCAGGAGGAACCGCCGGACACTGGCGCCCGGGGTGCGGTCGTCGCCGTTGGGGAATGGGTTAACAGGGCTTTCGAACAGACCTAACACGAAGTGCCTTTCCGGCAGTGGAGAACAAGGGACCAGGGAAACTGCCGGACGTCCTCATGATCGATCCCCTCTTCGTGGTCAGCTGTTTCGTGCTCCTCCGCGGGAGCCTAGGCCATGGCCTTCGGGTCCGCTTCCCATTTGCGGCCGTACGAAACGCTGGCATCCATTGACCAAACCGCAGTCCGCGCCCCACACCGCGCGTGGACCGCCGCCCGTCGCCGTAATAGGGTCGTCGGACATGACGGTGACACAGCCTGATCCGCCGCTCACCGCGGACGAACTCGTGAGTACGGGTGGGGAACGCGAGGTGCTGGAGGCGTTTCTGGACCTGTACCGCGGGGTGGTCACGCGCAAGCTGATGGGTGTGTCCGCCGAGCAGGCGCGCTTACGGCTCGTACCCTCCTTGACCACTCTCGCCGGGTTGGTCAAGCACCTCGCGGCCGTAGAGCGGGAATGGTTTCAGCTCGTGCTGGCTCAACGCTCGGCTGACGAGATCGGCGGGGTACCGCGAGACGACGGTTGGACCGTCGGCACGGAGGAGACCGTTGAGGACCTCGTCGCGGAGTACGAGCGAGCATGCGCACAGTCTCGGCAGGTCGCGGCGGGCTTCGCGTTGGAGGATTCGGTACCCCATCCTCGATTGGGTCGGGTTTCGCTGCGTTGGATCTACGCTCACCTGATCGAGGAGACCGCACGGCATGCCGGGCACGCCGATGTCCTTCGGGAGCAGACCGACGGCGCGACCGGGTTCGATGGCTGACGGCACCCTACCGGCCGTTTGGGACGCGGCGCTCGCTCAGCGGCGGACGTCGGCCGGGCCCGACGTGAGCGGCAGCCCGGCCTCCTGCCACGCCTCGACCCCACCGATCAGGTCGGTGGCGCGCCACAGCCCGATCGACCGGAGGCTCTCCGCCGCCAGGCCGGAGCTGTACCCCTGCCGGCAGATGACCACTACCTCCACGTCGTGGTCGACGGCCTCCGGTATGCGGGCGTCGCTGGTCGGATCCAGCCGCCATTCCAGTACCGTACGGTCGATCACGATGGCCCCGGGGACCTCGCCCTGCTCGAGTCGCTGCGTCTCGGTACGCGTGTCAATGATCAGCGCACCCCTGCGCCCCGCCTCCACGGTCTCCCGCGGCGTCATCCGGCGCGTGCCGGCGCGCGCCTTGGCGAGAACCTGATCGATCCCCGGCCCCCGCATGCGTTCCACGCCACCAGTTTCGGGGACGGGAAGCCCGTTCGCGCCGCATCTGTCCGGAACCACCTCAGGGGCGTACCACCTCAGAGGCATACCACCGACGCGGTGCTTCCCCGACCGTGGTTCCCCGGCGGTGCTTCCCCGGCGGTCGTTCCCCGGCGGTGGTCGACGGACGACCACCGCCGGGGTCCGGTCCGGCCGAACAATCAGACCCGGCGGATCCAGAACGTGAGGCCCAGGTCCGCGTCCTCGTGCGCCTCGGACTCCCAGGACGGCTCGCCCGGCCCGAAGCTCGTCGCCAGCACCTCGTCGGCGACCAGAGCCCGGTGCTCGTCCAGCGCCGCGGCCGTCTCCTCCCGGGTCGCCACGTATCGCAGCTCGATGCGGTCGGAGACCTCGAGGCCGCTGGACTTGCGGGCCTCCTGGATCAGCCGGACCGCCTCCCGGGCCTGGCCGGCCCGGCGCAGCTCCGGGGTGAGGTGCAGGTCCAGCGCCAGGGTGGCGCCGCCCTCCGAGGCGACCGCCCAGCCCTCGCGCGGCGTCTCGGTGATGATCACCTCGTCCGTGGCGAGGGCGACCGGCTCGCCGCCCACGGTCACCGTGGCCGTGCCGGCGGCGAGTTCCCGCTTGAGCGCGGCGGCATCCGCGGCGGCGATGGCCTTGGCGACATCCTGCACGGTCTTGCCGAAACGCTTGCCCAGCAGGCGGAAGTTGGCCTTCGCGGTCGTGTCGACCAGCGAGTCCTCCGACGCCGTGACCGGCAGGACCTCGGCCACGTTGAGCTCGGCCGCGATTTCGGCGATCAGCTCTGGACCGAGGGCGTCGAATCCCTGCGCCGAGGCGAGCGAGCGGGCCAGCGGCTGGCGCGTCTTGACCCCGGACTCGGCGCGGGCGGTGCGGCCCAGCTCGACCAGCCGCCGGGCCAGCGCCATGCGCTCGCCCAGCCCCGGCTCGATCAGGCCCTCGTCGACCTCCGGGTAGGCGGCGAGGTGCACCGACGGCGCGGCGGTCGGGTCCACCGCGGCCACCAGGTCCTGCCAGACCCGCTCGGTGATGAACGGGGTGATCGGCGCGAGCAGCAGCGTCACCGTCCGCAGGGCCTCGTGCAGGGTGGCCAGGGCGGCCGGGTCGCCGCGCCAGAAACGGCGGCGGCTGCGGCGCACGTACCAGTTGGACAGGTCGTCGACGAAGGCGGCGAGCAGCTTGCCGGTCTCCTGGGTGTCGAACGCCGCCATCGCCTCGTCCACCCGGCGCACCAGGAGGTTGAGCTCGGAGAGCACCCAGCGGTCGAGCACCGGACGGTCGGCCGGCGCCGGGTCCGCCTCCGACGGGGCCCAGTCGGCGGTACGCCCGTAGAGCGCCTGGAACGCGACGGTGTTCCAGTAGGTCAGCAGGGTCTTGCGAACCACTTCCTGCAGCGTGGCGTGGCCGACCCGGCGGGCCGACCAGGGTGAGCCCGCCGCCGCCATGTACCAGCGGACCGCGTCGGCGCCGTGCTGTTCCAGCAGCGGGATCGGCTCCAGGATGTTGCCCAGGTGCTTGGACATCTTGCGGCCGTCCTCGGCCAGGATGTGCCCGAGGCAGACCACGTTCTCGTACGCGGACCGGTCGAAGACCAGCGTGCCCACCGCCATGAGGGTGTAGAACCAGCCCCGGGTCTGGTCGATGGCCTCGCAGATGAACTGGGCCGGGTACCTGTGCTCGAACAGCTCCTTGTTCCGGTGCGGGTACCCGAACTGGGCGAACGGCATCGAACCCGAGTCGTACCAGGCATCGATGACCTCCGGCACCCGGGTGGCCGTCGCGCCGCACTGGCAGGTCAGCGTGACGTCGTCGACGAACGGGCGGTGCGGGTCGAGGTTCGACAGGTCCTGCCCGGCCAGCTCGCTCAGCTCGGCGAGCGAGCCGACACAGGTCAGGTGGCCCTCCGGGCAGCGCCAGATGGGCAGCGGCGTGCCCCAGTACCGGGCCCGCGACAGCGCCCAGTCGACGTTGTTGGTCAACCAGTCGCCGTACCGGCCGTGCTTGATGGTCTCGGGCTGCCAGTTGGTCCGCTCGTTCTCGCGCAGCAGCTGGTCGCGTACCGCAGTGGTGCGCACGTACCAGGACGGCTGCGCGTAGTAGATCAGGGCTGTGTGACAGCGCCAGCAGTGCGGGTAGCTGTGCTCGTACGGCTGCTCCCGGAACAGCAGGCCCCGGGCCTGCAGGTCGATCACCAGCGGCGCATTGGCGGTCCGGAAGAACATCCCGCCGACCAGCGGAACGTCCGGCTCGAACGTGCCGTCCCGGCGCACGGGGTTGACCATCGGCAGCCCGTACGCGCGGCAGCTGGCCAGGTCGTCCGCGCCGAACGCGGGCGACTGGTGCACCAGGCCGGTGCCGCTGTCGGTGGTCACGTAGGTGGCCAGGATGACGAAGTGCGCGTCCGGCACCTCGACCAGGTCGAACGGGCGCCGGTACGTCCAGCGCTCCAGTTCCTTGCCGGTAAAGCTGCGCCCGGTGCGGGTCCAGCCCGGCAGCACCTGGTCCATCAGCGGCTCGGCGATGACCAGCTGCTCGGTGCCGTCGGTGGCCACCACGTAGGTGACCTCCGGATGCACCGCGACCGCCGTGTTGGACACCAGCGTCCACGGGGTGGTCGTCCACACCAGCAGCGCGGCCTGGCCGGCCAGCGGCCCCGAGGTCAGCGGGAACCGCACGAAGACCGACGGGTCGATGTCGGTTTCGTACCCCTGGGCCAACTCGTGGTCCGACAGCGCGGTCTGGTCCCGGGGGCACCACGGCGCCACCCGGAAGTCCTCGACCAGCAGGCCCTTGTCGAAGATCTGCTTGAGCGACCACCAGACCGACTCGACGTACTCCGGGTCCATGGTCCGGTACGCGTCGTCCATGTCGACCCAGTAGCCCATGCGCCTGGTCAGCTCGGCGAACGCGTCGGTGTGCCGGGTCACCGACTCCCGGCACCTGGCGTTGAACTCGGCGATGCCGTACGCCTCGATGTCCTGCTTGCCGGTGAAGCCGAGCTCCTTCTCGACGGCCAGCTCGACCGGCAGCCCGTGGCAGTCCCAGCCCGCCTTGCGCGGAACGTGAAAGCCCTTCATGGTCTTGTAGCGGGGAAAGACATCCTTGAAGACGCGCGCCTCGATGTGGTGGGTGCCGGGCATGCCGTTGGCGGTCGGCGGCCCCTCGTAGAAGATCCAGTCGGGGCGGCCCTCGGTCTGCTCCAGGCTGCGCGTGAAGACGCTGTTGGCCTGCCAGAAGTGCAGCACCTCGTGGTCGAGGGCGGGCAGGTCGACCTGCGCGGGCACGGATCTGTACATCGGGTAGTTCCTCCGTCAGGCTCATTCACCAACGGAGGGACGAGGCCGCAGCCCCGCGGTACCACCCTCCTTGGCCGCGCACGATCCACGGCCCGCTCATTCCAACACTGCCGGTTCTACTCGGCCCGAGGGCCTTTCTTCCGGCGGCTCTGGGGTGATCTTCCCACCGCGCACGCTCCCGGGCTCACACCGTCCCCGGGTCGCTACCAGCTGCGTTCGGCGGTACTCGTCCCCATCAACGCCTCGCGGACAGCAATGCTACAGCAGAGCGCCGGCCGGCCGGCCGCCGCCGCCAGCCGGCCCGCCACCGCCAACCGGCCCGCCACCGCCAACCAGCACCCGACGCCAGCCGGCACCCGACGCGCTAGGCGTCCGACCAGCCGGCGGTGTTGCGGCCGGATTCCCGGGAGATGCCGGAGTCGGTCTCCGGCCAGTCGCCGAACCGCTCATCGTGCAGGTGCGTGAAGAGGTAACACATTCTCTCGCACTCGGCATCGACGATCGCCATGGCCGGGGTGGCGCTCACGGCCTCGTAGAACTCGCGACCCATCGCCACGATGAAGCCCCGGCAGTACAGGAATCCGTCGTCCGATCCGTCGGTCACGTCGTGGACATCGGACCGGTCGATGTCATAGAGCTTGCGCTCAGCCACCCGGTCCAGGTCGGTCAGCTCCTGGCTGGACAGCTCCGCGGCCAGGGCCAGAAGGTTGCCCAGGAACGGATCGAGCCACTTGTCGATGGCGTACGCGTCCTCGTCGTCCGCCGCCGGATCGCGCTCGATCAGGGCCCGGCGCAGTGCCGCGGGCTCGGCGCCGAGCCGCTCCCAGGCGGACTCGATCAGCGCCCAGAACCGGGCCTCTTCCGCCGCGGTCGGAAGTCTTCCCGCACCGCCAGTGGTCGTCGTCACCGGGGCAGCTTAGCGGTCGGACACCGTCGCCACCCGATGCGTTCAGATCATGATCGGAGGCCGCTCGGCTGGGGCGAATCCCACCGGGATTTCGCTTATCAACCCAGTTGCCTGGGTCGGCGCGGCCGGCAATCATGAGCAGATGACCTGGAGCGCCCCGCAGCTCGAACGCCGACCCGAGCCCGTCATCGCCGACGAGCGGGCCATGGTGCAGGGCTGGCTCGACTGGCATCGCGACACGTTGCTGCACAAATGCGCGGGCCTGACGGCCGAGCAGCTGAAGCGGGCCAGCACCGAGCCGTCCAACCTCACCCTGCTCGGCCTGGTCCGGCACATGGCCGACGTGGAGCGCTCCTGGTTCCGCAGGAGAGTCGCGGGTGAGGACGTCGACGGCATCTACATCGGCCCCGGCAACGACGACGGCGACTTCGACGACGTGGCCGGCGCGGACGCCGAGGCCGACTTCGCCACGTTCCGGGCGGAGGTGGCGGCCTGCGACGCGGCGGTGGCCGGCCGCTCGCTGGACGACACGTTCGTCCACCCGCGCAGCCAGAAGGAGATCAGCGTCCGCTGGGTGTACCTCCACATGATCGAGGAGTACGCCCGGCACAACGGCCACGCCGACCTGATCCGGGAGCGGATCGACGGCGTGACCGGCGACTGATCCCGCCAGCCCGACCGATCCCGTCAGCCCGAGTTCCACCCGCCGGGTCACACCAGGGGTTCGCCCCCGTCGACGCTCAGTGAGACGCCGGTCATGAAGGTGTTGGTCAGCGCGAAGACGACGGCCTCGGCGATGTCCTCGCCGCGCCCGATGCGGCGTACCGGGTTGCCGGCCTCGCGCGCGGCGAACAGCTCCGCCTTGCGCTGCTCTCCGAGGCCGTCATAGGCCCCGGTGTCGATGGTGCCGGGCGAGATGGCGTTGACCCGGATGGGTGCCAGCTCGACCGCGAGGCTCCGGGTGAGCGCGTCCACGGCCGCGTTGGTCGCGCCGACGGCCAGCATGCCTGCGGTGGGCTTGCGGGCCGACGAGCCGGAGAAGAAGACGAACGAGCCGCCCTCCGGCATGCGTGGCGCGAAGTGCTTGGCCAGGAGCATGGGCCCGACAACCTTGACGTTGAAGGACATCAGCACCGTGTCGTGGTTCAGGTCGCCCACGGCGCCACGGGCCCGGGCCGACGCGGTCGAGACCACGTGGTCGAGGCGACCGAGCCGCTCGGCGAGCGCGGTGATGCTGGACTCGTCGGTGACGTCGACCCGTTCGGCCCGGACATCCTGGCCGCCGTAGGCCGCCGCGAGGGCCGCCGGGTCGCGGCCTGCCACGACGACGGTGCCGCCGGCCCGCCGGACGGCCAGCGTGACGGCGCGGGCGATGCCGGTGGCGCGACCGACAACCAGGACGGTGCGATCGTCGAGAGAGGTGGACATGGATGTTCTCATCGCCTTCGGTTCGATCATGAGCCGGCCACCAATTTTCTAACCTTCATGGCTCCGCTCGGTGGTTAGACTCAAGCATGCCACCATGTAACCCGTCAAGCTTCTTTTGGAGGTTAGGGTCGCGTGATCATCGAGACTGACGAGACACTGCTGCTCGACCTGCTGAACACCACGCCCGTCATCGACGGCGCGCCGCGCGACGACCTCGCCGACGTACGCGCCGGACGGGCCTGGCTCGCCGACCACGGCCAGCCGGCCACCGAGGACGAGTGGCGCGCCCTGCTCGACGCGCGCTCGGCTCTGCAGGACATCGTCCGAGGCGACGGCGCCCCGGCCTCGGCCGCGCGTTTCATCGAGGGGGTGAGCTACCGACCGTCGCTCATCGACGACGGCCTCACCTGGGACCTTGAGGTTCCGCGGGGCCGGTCGGCGGCGGCCGCGGCCGTGCTCGCCTGGGACGCGGTGCGCGCGTCAAGCCCCGGTCGCCTGCGCCCGTGCGCCAACCCGGAGTGCCGACTGTTCCTGATCGACCACAGCAAGGCGAACAGCGCCCGCTGGTGCTCGATGGCGATCTGCGGCAACCGGATGAAGGCCCGGCGCCACTACCAGCGTGCCCGCCAGGTCCGCGCGGACTGAGCGGGGCGGCACGCCACGCCGACCCCGCGCCGTGCGCTGGCCGTCAGAGCCCCTGGCCGATCTCCACGAGGTACCCGTCGGGGTCGCGCAGGTAGCAGCGGATCTCCGTGCCGTGGTCCTTCGGTTCGGTGAGGAAGTCCGCGCCGCGAGCCTTCCACTCCTGGTAGAGCTTCCTGATGTCGGTGACCCGGACGTTCATCGCACAGCTCAACGTGTTCGAGTCGGTCGGCGCCTTGGCCTGCACCGTGGGCTTGTCATCCGTGGGGCCGCCCTCGACATTGATGATGATGTAGCTGTTCAGGAACTTCATGATCAAGGGATTTTCCTCGTGCACACAGGTGGCCCCGAACACCCGCTCGTAATACTCCCGCGACCGGGCCGTGTCACGAACGATCAGCAGGGTCGCGAGGAACATCCCGTCCTCGGGCTTGAAATAGTCAGGTGCCGGGTTCGCCAGGGCCATGTCCACCCCCATGATCGACTGCCCAAACGGCTGGGACGCCGACGGCATTCCCGATCGTGTCCGGCCGAAACCTCGCACGGCTCACCGCGTTTTCGGCCCGCGGCGGTCACATGAAAGACCACGCGACCGCCGCCCGAGCGCCCGGCTGGCGCGGCCACACAAACGGACGCCCGGCTGGCGCGGCCTGGGAAAACGGGCGGCCGGGGCCCGGAAGACGCCCGGACGGGGTGGACGGGGCGGTGGCGCCGTCAGGCGCCGGCGGCGTCCAGCCGGGCCAGCTGATCCTCGGTGAGCTTGATGTCCAGCGCGGGCAACGCCGCCTGGTACTGCTCGAAGGTGCGCGGGCCGACGAGCGGTAGCGCGCCGGGCTCCCGCTGGTGCAGCAGCCAGGCGAGCACCAGCTGGTTGCCCGTCACGCCGAGCTCGCCGGCCAGCCGCGCGACCGCCGCCAGTCGAGCATCGGCATCCGGACCCACGTACGGATCCATCGCCCAGTGCCCCACCCGCTTGGCCGGATCGTCGTAGATGCCCTTGAGGATGGGCGAGTATGCCACGAGCGTCAGCTCCGGATTCGCCCGCAGATAGTCGAGCTGCTCATCGTCCACAATGGAGCCATGCGCCAGCCCGGCCCGGCGGCGCAGGTACGAGTGCTGCTGCTGCACCGCGACCGGCGCCGGCCAGCCGTGCCGCTCGCACAGCTGCCGGATCCGCTCCAGCCGCCAGGTGCGCACGTTGGACCAGCCGAGGTAACGGACCTTGCCCGCCTCGACTATCTCCGCGAGCGCCCGCAGGGTCTCCTCCAGCGGGGTGGCCCGGTCGTCCACGTGCACGTAGTACAGGTCCACGTGGTCGGTGCCCAACCGGCGCAGGCTCTCGTCGATCCCCCGCCGGATGGTCCGCGCGCCGGCCCCCTCGTACCGCACCCGGCCCCAGTCGGCCCGGCCGTGCGCGTCGAAGACCGGAGCCTCGACCATCCCGCCGACCTTGGTCGCCAGGAACACCCGGTCTCGCCGGCCGCCGCCCTGGGCGAACCAGCGCCCCAGCAGCGTCTCGCTCTCCGCACCGGTCGCGTCGGGGCTCGGCCACCAGGCGTAGCAGTTGGCGGTGTCCAGGAAGGCGCCGCCGGCGTCCAGGTAGTGGTCCAGCATCCGGTACGAGGTCGCCTCGTCGGTCGAGGTGCCCATCAGCATGCAGCCGAGGGCGAGTTGGCTCACCTGCTCGCCGGTGCGTCCCAGTTCCACGGTCCTCATGCCGACGACGGTACGCATTCGAGTGGGCTCGAAGTCAATCGATAGGATCGGGGCCCAACCGGGATGAGGGAGGCCGGCATGGTCGCCGTGGTGTTCGGGGCCCGAGGCGGCGTCGGGCGGCACGTCGTGACCGGGCTGCTCGCCGCCGGGGTGCGGGTGCGCGCGACCAGCAGGTTCCCCGATCCGGCGGGCCTGCCGGCCGGTACCCCCGTCGTGGCGGCGGACCTGGAGCGCCCCGAGACCCTGCCCGACGCGCTTCGGGGCGCCGAGACGGCCTTCATCTACGCCAGGCCGCTGGGCATCGAGGGGTTCGTCGCCGCGGCCGAGTCCGCCGGGGTGCGGCACGTGGTGCTGCTGTCGTCCGGCGCGGTCGTGCACCCCGGTTCGCAGGACAGTCCGATCGCCCGGCAGCACCGCGCCGTCGAGGTCGCCCTGGAGCGCTCCGGGCTGGCCTGGACCTTCCTGCGCGGGGGAATGTTCGCCAGCAACGTGGGGTGGTGGTGGCGGGATTCGATCCGGGCGCGGGTCGCGGTGCGGCTGCCGTACCCGGACGCGCAGACCGCCCCGGTGCACGAACGGGACCTCGCGGCGCTCGCCGTGGCCGCGCTGACCGGACCGGGGCACGCGCGGCGGGCGTACACCGTCCACGGACCGGAGTCGCTCACCCTGCGCCGTCAGGTCGAGCACCTCGGGGACGCCATCGGCCGGGAGGTCAGGGTCGAGGTCGTCTCCCCCGACGAGGCGCGTGCCTCGCTGGGCAGGATCGTGCCGCCGGCCGCCGTCGATGCCACCCTGGGCCTGTGGGAGGCCGGCACCCGGGCACCGGCCGAGGTCTCCACGGTGGTCGAGGAGATCACCGGCCGCCCGGGGTACGACTTCGCCCAGTGGGCGCGCGACCACGCGGAGGACTTCCGGTAGCCCGCGCGCGTTACCGGGGTGGGACGAGGGCGTCGTGGAGGTTGCGCGCGGCCAGCAGCGAGGAGCGCACCTCCTGGAGCAGTTCGGTGGTGCTCAGTGGCCGGCCCCACTCCCGCGTCGCGAGGTCGTCGAAGCCGACCGTCTCGATGCCGCAGCCGTAGCGCATGCCGAGCAGGCGGATCGCGTCACAGTGCTGGTACCGCACGTACGGGTCGTTGGTGACCAGCAGCACGCGGTCGGCCGCGGTCGGGGCGCTCACGTACTCGGCCCAGCCGATGAGGGTGTCGGCGGTGTTCGCCCGCTGCGGTGGCCGGGTCGACGGGGCGGCCAGCACGTGGACCTCCGCCACGCCCGGGCGCGGATCGGCCCAGACGCGATGCCACCAGCCGTCCCCCCCACGCTCGGAGGTCGGTCGCGCGAGGTCCATGGCCCGGCACAGGCCCACCGACATCATGTCGGCCTCGGTCTCGATCGGGCCCAGGCCCAGCCGCACGCTCTCCCGGTGCTCCCGGTCGTGTCGCCAGCGCAGGCTGGCCAGCCCGGCCAGGGTTCGCGCGCGCAGGCCCTTCGCGAGCAGCCGGGCCGTGTAGTCGGTGCGGCCGAGGGTCACCCGGATGCCGCCGCCGAGCACGATGATGTGGTCGTAGCTCTCGCGAACGGGGCGGTCGGACCCGCCGAGCCCGAGCACGGAGATCAGCAGACGCAGCCGGGCGTCCACGTCGCCCTCGTAGTCGACGCGTTCGGTGTCGAACCGTTCCTTCACCCCGCCGCGAAAGTCCCACACCCGTGAAAACTCCGCCAGCCGCGCCAGCACCGACCCGATCGGGCCGTCCGGCACCTCGCCACCGAAGTGCACGACCAGTTCGGCCAGCTCCGGCGACGTCACCCATTCGCCGATCGAGGCCACCACCCCCGCCGGGTCGGGTCCACCGGGCTCGCACGGCGGCAGCGCGAAGGGTATGACCATTACACCAACGCCTCCTCGTCGCGGCCCGGAACCAGCAGCCTACAAGACGGTGCCCGGCTGGCCACCGACCGCCGCCAACCGGCGGGTTGCCCATGCCGTTCGGGTGACCGTCTGACCCCCGCCCACCGCCCCGCCGTCCCAGGCTCCGGGCCGGGGCCCGGGGATGAGGCGCCTCCGGCGATGCCGCGGCCGGCCCGGCCCGGTGGGTTCGGGCCGGGCCGGCCACGGTCGCCGACGTGCTCGCGGATCAATGCGCCTGCAGCAGGTAGATCTGCTGGGTCCAGTCCCGCTGCGTGCGCCGCGCCTGCCGGTCGCTGGTGAACACGACGACGCCCTGATCGGCGGCCGGCCAGGTCCCGTTGCCGGCGATGCTGAGCTGGGTCGGCGCGGTCCATCCCTTGTGGACGTCCAGCCGGGCGGTGAACACCTTCCACCGCCAGTCGGCCGCCCGGGTGTCATACCAGACCACCCGCACCGACCGGTCCGGATCCAGGGACAGCCGGGGACGCTGGCTCATCGCGTCCGGGTCCGGCGCCACGGTCTGGAACGGCGACCAGGTCTTCCCACCGTCGGTCGACCGGCCGTACCGCAAACCGATATTGGCGCCGGAACTCTGCAGGGCGCTGCTTTCCCAGACCGCCACGAAGGCGCCCTCGGCGTCGGCCAGCACGGACGGGTGACGGTCGGCCATGGTGGTCACCGCGCTGACCTGAACCGGCGCGCCCCAGCCCTGCCCGCGCTCCGGGCGGGTGCTGGCCAGGATCTGCCAGTTGTCGGGGTCGGTGCCGCTAGGTGCCTGGCCGGGCGCCGGGGTGTGGCCGGTCCACAATGGATCCGGGTCGAACCGGTCGTCCTGCCAGGCGACGAGCACCCGCCCGTCGCGCCCCACCGCGACCGACGGGAACAGCGAGGCGGGGAAGCGCGCTGACCGGGCGTCGGTACCGTCGCCGGGGCTGGTGGTCTTGCCGGTGGCCGACAGGTTGGCCGGGTCGCGGTCGAGGCCGACGACCTGCGCGTAGACGTCGAACGCGCCGCCGGTGTTGTCCGCCCAGGCGACCACCGGGTGCTCGGCGTCAAGCAGCGCGATGGCCGGGTGGATCGCCCGGCCGGTGCCGTGGGTCAGCCGGGTCTCGGGGTCGAACGAGTGCCCGCCGTTGCGGCTGTGCCGCAGGTAGATGGACGACCTGTGCGGCTGCTCCTGGCCGCGCTCGTCCGCCCACACCACCCACACGTCCCGGCCCGAGACCGCCACGCGGGGCGAGCGCGCGGTCGCGGAGTCGCCGGACAGCGTCACCGGCTTGGCCGGCTGGCCGTGCGGCGGCACCTGCCGGTACACCACCGTGGTCGACGAGCCGTCGTGTACCTCGGCCACCACGTGGGCGACACCGTCCCGCACGGCCACATCGGCGAAGCCCGCGAAGCCGCCGTCCTCGCCCAGCGCGACGCTCGCCCGGTCATCGCCCCGCGCCGGTGCCGGCAGCGGGAGCTCGGGCCGCGGGTCGGCCGGCCGCTTCACCGAGATGAACACCGGTGAGGTGGCGGCCCGTAGCTGGTCGGGCAGGGTCGGGTCGGCTTCGGCGCCGGAGGCCGCACCCGGGGCGCGGACCTCGACGCGGTACCAGGTCTGCGCGCCGGTCAGCCGGATCGGCACGAGGTGCGTCTCGTCCGCCGCGGAGGGGGTGACGGTGGCGACCGGCCCGGCCGAGCGCCCGGGCGAGGCGTACACCCGGACCGTGGTGCCGGCCCCCGACTGGATGCGCACCCGCAGGCTCGCCCGGTGCGGCAGGCGGTCGTCGTTGACGATGACCTCGTCGCCGCCCATCGCCTCGAACACGCCGTCGCCGTCGACGTCGGCCTCCAGCGTCACGAACGGCCCGGTGCGGCTGACGGACACCGTCGTGCGGCCGGCCCGCAGCCCGTCGAGGATGCCGCGCACCGAACGCTGCGCGGCGAAGACGTAGGTGGTCGGCTGGCCGGGGCCGGCGATGCCCCACAGCTCGCGGAAGTGGCAGTCGCTGGCCGCGGTCACACCGAACCGGAACCCACGGTTCCACCGGTTCTCCGCGTAGTCGATTTCAGCGTCCGGGTCGGAGGCGACGTTGTACACCTCCACCGTGTTCATGCCCTGCACGCTCGCGTTGTCGTTCGGGCCGTCCTCGGGCGTGTACTCGCCGTCGTCCGGGTGGGCCACCGACCAGATCGCGTTCTGGGCGTGCGCGTCCCACACCGACTGCTGCACGTGCCGGAAGGCCGCGGAACCGGCCGGGTTGGCCCCATCCACAATGGTGTCCACCGCGCCGAGGACGATCGCGTGCGGCGAGCCGTTGGCCTCCTCGCCCGGGATCAGCAGCAGCTTCGAGGACTGCCAACCGGGGTCCCACTGCTGGTCGTAGGTCCGGTGGTCGGTCAGCGGCATGAAGTCGAGGTCGGTCCGCTCGCCCTGGCCGATCTGGTCGGCGACCGGAAGGTTGCCCGGCAGGGTCTGGCCGGACTCCTGCCGGGGCAGGCTGCCGTCCGAGGAGTGGTCGTCGTGCACGTGGGTGTCCCCGGCCAGCCACACGCCCTTCGGCGCCTGCCGACCGGGACCGTCCGGCTTCTTGGCCCCGTCGGCATCGGCGGCCGAGGCGAACGCGGGCGTGGCGGTCAGCCCGGTCGCGGCCACTACGGTGCCGCCACTGATCGCCATGAGTTGCCGGCGACTCAGTTCCATCTTGTCGTTCCCCATTCTGCGTCGGGGGCGCGGGCCGACACGGCCGGTCAGACCGGGGCCGGTCCGCTCCGAGAAACGACCGACATATTGCCGATCCGGCATGCCGATCAAGTGCCGGTAACGGTAGCGAGCGTCCCGTGTGGAATGGGGATGGCGAGATGACGCGACCGTGACCGCGCCGTGAATTCGCCCGCTCCGGGCAGGCTGCTCCACGCGACCGGCCCCGTCGGGTTCGCTCGATTCAGGCGCTCACACCACTGGATGCCGGTACCGGCGGGACAGGCCCGAGAGGTCCGGCTCGCCGAACTCATCCACCATCGCCGCGAACCGCGCCACCTTGTCCTCGCCGAACCGCCGGACGCCGGCGGCGTAGGAGGCTGCCGACACAAACACCGGCGGGATCGTCTTGCTGTGAAACTTGTCCGCGTACATCACGAGTCGCTCCTCATCGGTCTCGGCCAGATAGTCGCCGGCCGGCAGCGGCAGCCCCTGCCGCAGCACGTCCTCCCGGCTGATGCCGACCCCGGTGTGATGCGAACAGAACCTGCGCAGCGACTCGGGCAGGCCGAGCTCGCGCAGCAGGGCGTCCCCCAGCACTCCGTGCCGGAGGTAGTTCTTCTGGTCGAGCTGGCCCTCCTGGTCGTACAGGCGGTACACCCCGATGTCGTGGAGCAGGCACCCCGCTCGGACCAGGCCGACGTCGACGGCCGAGCCGAGCCCGGCGAGCAACTGCTCCGCCACCGCGCAGACGATCTCGCAGTGGGTGTAGACGAGTTCGAAGGCGTCCAGGGTCGGCGCGTACCGCTCGTGCAGCGCCCGGATCTGCCCGTCGGTCGGAATCACCGTCCGCTGGCCGGGCTCCTCCGCCGCCGGCACGCCGGTCACCGACCGGACCGTCGGTCGTGCCCCGCCGGGGCGGACTCCGGCCGCCGGTCCGGCCGGGGGCGGCGGCTCGTCGTCATCACCCGTTGGCCCGGTCGGTCCCCTCGTCCCGCCCCCGCAGCCGCCGCTGCTCGCGCAGCACCTCGGCCTGCGTCTCGCGCTCGCGCTCCAGCCACGGCGGCGGGTCGGCGACGAGTTCCGCGATCTGTGCGGTCGTGAGCGGCTCCGTGATGCCCCCGCGGGCCAGCCCGCTGTTGGAGATCCGCAGGCGCGCGGCGACGACATGCCGCGGGTGCGGCCCGTCCCGGCGCAGGTCGACCAGCCAACCGGGCGGGTTGCGCCGCAGCTCGTCGAACTCCTCGCGGGACACCATGCGCTCCTGGAACTCCCGGGGCGTGGCGGGGAGGTATACCTCCAGCTTCAGCGCCGCCGTGGCGGACTTCATCATCTGGGGCTTCTTCGGCTTGTTCACTGAGCCAGGGTAACGGCCCGGTGAACTGCGGGCACACGACCCGGGCACGGTACCCTGGCCAGGTCTCGTGTCGTCACGACGCCGGTCCACGCCTGAGAGGTATCGTGCCCGAAGATCACCATTCGCCGGAGTTCCGCCTGCTGGTCGTGCCCGGTATCACGATCGACCGGTGGAGCCGCACCTGGGCGGAGCGGTTGCCGAGGGTGGAGCTGCGGCTGGTGCCGGCCGAGGCCGCCCGGGCCGGAGCGCTCCTCGCCGGGGAGGTCGACGCCGGGCTCGTCCGGCTGCCGGTCGACCGGGACGTGCTCGACGCCATCCCGCTGTACACCGAGGCGACCGTCGCCGTGGTCCCGCGCGACCACCTCCTCGCCGCGGCCGATGAACTGACCGTCGCGGATCTTGCCGACGAGACGCTGCTGTGGCCCCTGGACGACGTGCTGGACTGGGGCGGCGCGCCGGCCGCGCCCGCGGCCCCCGTCACGGACCGCCCCACCACGGACCGCCCCGCCACGACGGCCGCCGCCGTGGAGCTGGTGGCGGCTGGTGTCGGTGTCCTGGTCGTACCGCAGTCCCTTGCCCGCCTGTACCACCGCCGCGACCTCACCTACCGCACGGTAACCGACGCCCCGACGTCGTCCGTCGCGCTCGCCTGGACGCGCGAGCGCCACAACGACCTGGTCGAGGAGATGATCGGGATCGTCCGGGGGCGGACCGCGAACAGCACCCGGGGTCGCGCCCAGCCGGCGGAGGCGCCCGGCTCCCCGGCCGCCCGGACACCGACCGCCCGGACACCGACCGCGGGCCGGGACTCCCGCTCCACGCCGGGCGCGGGACGGACCGGCGCCCGCCCCGGCCGCCCGAACCCCCGCACGCCCCGTCGTCGCGGACGCTGACACCCCGGCGCGGACCGGACCGCCTCGCGACCACCGGAGGCGGTCGCATGCCCCCGCTATCCTCGACGGCACCCCAACCCCCTCCCCCGGAGGTCCGGCGATGTTCGGCAGAAGAGCTAAGCCGCCCGTGGTCAGGCTCGGCGGGCACGCGACCGTGCTCGCCGTCGGCGGCTCCACCGCGCAGACGCAGCAGGACGCGGTGAGCGCGCGGGTCAGGGTGCGGGTGGAGCTGGACGGCGGCGGTGGGTACGAGGTAAGCACCGCGTGGAGCGTGGCGATCGGGCAGTTGGCCCGGCTGAAGGAGGGCTTGCGGCTGCGCGTCGACGTCGAGGCCGACCGGCCGCAGGCGGTGCACCCGCGGGACGGTTGGGCGCACTTCGATGTCGTGAAGGCGCCCCGGGAGCCGAAGCTCCGGCAGTTGGCGGACGGCGACAACGATCCGCCCGACCCCACGCCGGCCGGCTGAGCCTCCGCGCGGCTGAACCGCGTGGCTGAGCCTCCGCGCGACTGGGCCCCGGGCGGCCAAGTCTCGCGCGGCTCAGCGTCCGGACGGCTGAGCCTCCGCGCCTCCGCGCCTCCACGCCTCCGGGCCGCTGGGCCGCTGGGCCGCTGGGCTTGCGGGCGCCGCGAGGAACGACGGCACCGCGACCACGCGGTAGCATCGACGGTCATCATCGGATACGGCGCGTCGATGCAACGAAACTGCAAACGATTGCTATTGACTGTTGCTGATGTTGGTGCGAGTTTCTTTCTGAGGAATGCGCTTTCCTACCTTCTCACCTAGGCCGCGTGAATTCGACACCGGCCGGCCTGGAGCACCCCTGCCCACCCGCCGGCGGGGCCTCCGATCCTGTCCATCGAGAGAGGTGACATGAAACTCGCACCCCGCACGGCCCGCCGCCGCTGGTGGATCCTCGGCCTGGCCTCGGGCATGGCCGGGTTGACCGCGACAGCGGTACTCGGCCTCGGCACGGCCGCCCTGGCAGCCACCCTGTTCAGCGACAACTTCGAGTCCGGACTGTCCAGCAGCTGGTCGAAGTCCGGCGGCACCTGGGCCGTCGCCACCGACGGCAACCAGGTGCTCAAGGAGTCCAGCTCGACCAGCGACCTGGCCCGCGACTTCAACGGCTCGACGAGCTGGACCGACTACTCGCTTCAGGCCTCCGTGAAGCCGCTCGCCTTCGGCTCGTCCGACGGCCTGGTCGCCATCTCGGCCCGCGCCTCGGGTTCGTCGAAGTTCTACCGGCTGGGGCTGACCAGCTCCGGCCAGGCGGTACTCCAGGCGTACGCCGGCACCTCCAGCGTCACCACGCTGGGCAGCGCCTCGGTCGGCGCGAGCGCTGGCACGTGGTACACGCTGCGCATCGACGTCGCCGGCAACACCGTGACCGGGTACGTCAACGGGCAGCAGGTTGGTTCCGCGACCAGCACGCTGTCCAGCACCGGCCGGATCGGCATGCAGACCTTCCACGCCAGCGGCGAGTTCGACAACGTCACGGTGACCTCGTCGGCCGGCGGTACCCCGACCGGGTCCCCGAGCCCCACCCACTCGGCGAGCCCGAGCCCCACCCCGAGCCCCACCCGAACGACGAGCCCGACGCCCAGCCCGACCGGCAGCACGAGCCCGCCGCCCACCAGCCCGCCCGGCAGCACGCTGTACGTGGCGCCGAACGGCACCGACGGCGCGGCCGGAACGATGACGGCCCCGACCACTCTCACCTCGGCCATCGCCCGCATCGGAAGCGGTGGGACCATCTACCTGCGCGCCGGCACGTACAACTTCTCCTCGACTGTCACCATCGCGACCGGCAACAACGGCACCTCAAGCGCCCGCAAGACGCTGTCCGCCTACCCCGGCGAGACTCCGGTGCTGAACTTCTCGGCCATGGCCGAGGCCGATGCGAACCGCGGCCTCGCCCTGGACGGGTCCTACTGGCACGTGTACGGCATCGTGGTCCAGGACGCCGGCGACAACGGCATCTTCGTCGGCGGCAGCAACAACATCATCGAGCGCGTGGTGACGCGCGGCAACCACGACACGGGGCTGCAGATCTCGCGGACCGCCTCCGACACGCCGGAGAGCCAGTGGCCGGCCAACAACCTCGTCATCAGTTCGGAGTCCTACGACAACGCCGACTCCGGCGGCGAAAACGCCGACGGCTTCGCCGCGAAGCTCACCGCCGGCCCCGGCAACATCTTCCGCTACGACGTGTCGCACAACAACATCGATGACGGTTGGGACCTCTACACCAAGACCGATACCGGCCCTATCGGCCCGGTGACCATCGAATACTCCCTCTCCTATGACCAGGGGACCCTCACCAACGGCACCCAGGCCGACAACGGCGACCGCAACGGCTTCAAGCTCGGCGGCGACGACATCCCGGTCAACAACATCGCCCAGCACGACATCGCCTACAACAACGGCAAGCACGGTTTCACCTACAACAGCAACCCCGGCACGCTGTCGATTTCGAACGACGTCAGCATCGACAACGCCGAGCGCAACTTCTCGTTCGACGAAGGCACCTCGGTGTTCCGGAACAACACCTCGTGCCGGTTCGACGTCGACGGGTCCAACGACAAGACCATCGGTGACGCCGACAGCTCGAACCAGTTCTGGACGGGCACGAACGGGTCCCGTTGCGCCACGTACAGCGGCGCCCTGGGCTGGTCCTTCGCCGCGAGCGGCCAGCTCGTCGTGACCTTCGGCGGTCACGCCGTGACGATGTAACCGACCCGAGGTCCCCGGTCGGCCCATCCGGTTCGCCGGACGGACCGACCGGGCCCGTGGCGCCAATTGGTCACGTCGATTGGTCGCGTCGATCGGAGGCGCCGCCCGCCGTCGCCCGGTGTCGGCCGGTTCGTGCCCGGGCACGCGACCTCGTCCCGGGAAGGAGGATTGGCCCAAACGGCAGTCCGGGCCCGACCCGGCCGCCTAAACTCGCACCAGGGACGACCGGTGGCCGCGATCGCCACACCGCGGGCGCTGGACGTGGCCGCCGGAGGGAGCAACCCATGCGGATAGGGCTGATCTCCACGCCGTGGACGCCGCTTCCGCCACCCGCGTACGGCGGCCTCGAGGCAGTGGTCGACAGCCTCGCCCGCGGATTCGCCGCCGCCGGGCACGAGCTGCTCGTGGCCGCGACGGGCGACAGCACCTGCCCGGTGCCCCTGGTCCCCGACTCCCCGCCGGCCGACCCCGGCGGCACCTGGCTCACCGAGGCCGAACTCGGCCAGGTTGTGCGCGCCTACGACGCGATGCGCGGGATGGACATCATCCACGACCACACGCTGGCCGGCCCGCTGTGTCTGCTGCGACCGCCCGACGTCCCGGTCGTCACGACCAACCACGGCCCGTACCGGCCTCAGCTGCTGCCCATCTACCAGGCGATGAACCGGCACGCCGCGATCGTCGCGGTCTCCCATCACCAGGCGTCCACCGCGACGGGAGTACACATCGCCCGGGTAATTCACCACGGCATCGATGTCGACGCGGTACCCGTCGGCGACGGGGCGGGCGGCTACTTCTGCTTCCTCGGCCGGATGAGCCCCCGGAAGGGTGTCCGGGAGGCGGCACTCGTGGCGCACAAGGCGGGCGTGCCGCTGCGTATCGCGGCGAAGATACAGGACTCGACCGAGCAGGAGTACTTCGACCGCGAGGTGGCCGGCCTGCTGGACTCCGACGTGGAGTATCTCGGCGAGTTGAACTCGACGGAGAAGTACGCGCTGCTCGGCGGCGCCACCGCCCTGCTGAACCCGATGCGGTGGCCGGAGCCCTTCGGCCTGGTGATGGTCGAGGCGCTCGCCACGGGCACCCCGGTGGTGGCCACACCGGCCGGCGCGGCACCCGAAATCGTCGATGACGGCGTCACCGGCTTCCTGTGCGAGGACGTCGACGCCCTGGCCGCCGCCCTGCCGCGGACCAACGGCCTGGACCGGCGGCGCTGCCGCCAGGAGGCGCGGACCCGGTTCGCCGCGGACCGAATGGTGGCCGAACACCTCGACCTGTACACGACGCTGCTCAACGGCAACGGCAACGGCAACGGCAACCGCGCCGCGCCGATGGCCTGGCAGGAGGGCTGGCACTACACCCTGCCCACCGGCTGGACCGGCCAATAGGCCCCGCTAGGCCATCGGCCCGTCCACCACAGCCACCACACCACCGCGGCGTCGCCGCGCCCGCTGAAGGTGCGGCGACGCGTGCCGGCGGGCGCGTGGTCGCCCAGGTCGCCTCGCCCGCGGGCGTTCCTCGGCCCCCGCGCCGCGAATCTCACCGCTTCTCCACGCATCTGAGGGGTTGACAGGCTGAATGATAGCGCTAACATTACGACCTGCTGATAGCGCTATCATTCCCGCCACTCGTCCTACGCAACTCTCCGGAAGTGCCACCCCGCAACTAGTTATGTAACTCGAGGAGTTTTTGTCGATGCGGAGAGTAAGAATATCTCTTGCCTTACTTGCGGTTCTCGGCGCCAGCGCGCTCGTCGCTGGCTGCTCCAGCTCCACCAGCTCGTCCGGCGATGCCAACAGCATTACGGTTTGGAGCCTTGAGGAGCAGCCCGACCGCCTGGCCAAGGCGAAGGCCGACGCCGCCGACTTCACCAAGCAGACCGGCATCAAGGTAAAGCTCGTCGGCATCAACGAGGACCAGTTCCCGCAGTTGCTGACCGCGGCCGCGGCGGCCGGCACGATGCCGGACGTCATCGGCGCGCTCCCGCTCAACGACGTGCGAACCATGTCGAGCAACCAACTCGTCGACACCAAGACCGCCACGCAGATCGTCAAGGATCTGGGGCCGGACACGTTCTCGAAGTCGGCGCTCGACCTGACCAAGGACGGCAGCACCCAGCTCGCGGTGCCCAGCGACGGGTTCGCGCTGTCGGTCATCTACCGCAAGGACCTGTTCGCGAAGGCGGGCCTGCCGGCGCCGAAGACCTACGCGGACCTGCTCAACGCGGCCCAGAAGCTCAACAGCCCGCAGATCGCCGGCTTCGTCGGCGGAACCAGCCCGAGCACCGCGTTCACCCAGCAATTGTTCGAATGGGTGGCGCTCGCGAACGGGTGCCAACTGGTCAATGGATCAGGCAAGGTAACAATTGACAGCAAGCAATGTGTTGACGCGTTCAATTTCTACGGAAACCTCATAAAGAATTACTCGGTGCCGGGTTCCCTGGACTCGACCGCCGTCAAGACGACCTACATGGCGGGCAAGGCGGCAATCACCATTTGGGCGTCATTCATCCTGCCGGAGATGGCCGGGCAGGACAAGGACATCATGCCGACCTGCCCGCAGTGCGCGACCGACCCGGCCTTCATCGCCAAGAACAGCGGCTTCGTCACCTCGTTCCAGGGGCCGGACGGCACCGCGCCGGTGCAGGGCGGCGACGTCACCTCCTGGGTCGTCACGTCGACCGCGAAGACCTCGCCGGCGACGAAGTTCGTCGAGTACTTCATGAACGACGGGTACCTGCCCTGGCTCAACCAGGCCCCGGAGGGCAAGTTCCCCACCCGGCACGGCACGCCCGACGACCCGCAGAAGTTCATCACGGGGTGGTCGAAACTGTCGACCGGCATCGACACGAAGGCACCGCTGTCGGCCTACTACAGCCAGGACGAGATCGCGGCGTGGCAGAACAGCGTTGACTCGTTCTCCCGGTGGGCGTTCACCGAGGGACAGGGCAACCTGATGGGTGCGATCCTGACCCAACTGCCGGTACCCAAGGCGATCAACGCCCTCGACAACGGCGACGTCAACGGTTCCGGCGCGGCCGCCCAGGCACAAAAGGCGGTCCAGTCGATCCAGAACAGCACCAAGTGATGAGCAAGCAGCTTGTGACGACCCCTGGCGGCGCGACCGCACCAGCGCCGCCGGGGGCGCCCCCCACCCAGCGGACCTCGACCGCCCGCCGCACAACACGGCCCGGAGGAATGCGCCGCAGCGAGGCGCGCGCCGGTATCGGGCTCATCATGCCCACGGTCGTCATCGTGATCGCGGTCGTCGTGCTGCCGATCGTCTGGAGCATCTCGCTGGCCTTCCAGCGGGTACGACTGCTCAATCTGCACACTGCCGGCTTCTTCGGCCAGTACACGATCGAGAACTTCAAGCTCGTGTTCACCTCGCAGGGCTTCGTGTCAACCCTGCTGACCACCGTGGCGTACTCCGTGCTGGGCACCGCGGCGTCGATTGCCATCGGACTGGTGGCGGCGCTCGCGCTGCGCCGCCGGTTCAAGGGGCGCGGGCTGGTTCGCTCGATCATGTTGCTGCCCTACGTCGCGCCGGTGGTCGCCGCGGCGTTCGTCTGGCAGGTCATGCTCAGCCCGCAGTTCGGCTTTGTCGACTACTGGGGCAAGCGCCTGTTCGGCTGGGACAAGCCGGTGGCCTTCCTGAGCCAGCAGACCAGCAGGGTGTCGATTTTCGGTCTGCACGTAGGGATCCCGCTGGCACTGATCACGGTCATCCTGTTCGAGGCGTGGCGGCAGTTCCCGTTCGCATTCCTGTTCCTGACCGCCCGCCTGCAGGCGATTCCGGAATCGTTGGAGGAGGCCGCGAAGGTCGATGGGGCCACCATCTCGCAGCGCTTCCGCTACGTGTTGTGGCCGCAACTACTCCAGACCATCGCGGTGCTGTCGGTACTGCGTTTCATCTGGACGTTCACCAAGTTCGATGACATCTACCTCCTCACCGGAGGCGGTGCCGGCACCGAGGTGATCAGTGTGCGGGTCTACAACTTCCTCACCGGAAACGGGGACATCGGCCTGGCCTCGGCCCAGGCGCTCGTGCTGGCCGTCGTGATGGCCGTCCCCGTTGGCTTCTACATGTGGCGCTTCGGCAGACGAGAAGAGCGGCTATCATGACGGCGACCGACACACGGCGGCCATCTCCCACCCCCGCGGGGACCCGTTCCCCACGGTGGACCCGGGACGGCTTCGAGATCCGATTCTTCGGCATAGCGCGCTGGGTCGTCATCGCCCTGCTGGTAGTCGTGACGGCCTTTCCGTTCTACTACATGGCGCTGCTGTCCATCCGCGATCTGGGCTCCGTGCTCAACAACCCCGGCGCGCTGTGGGTGGACCTGAAGCACCTGAACCTGAGCGCGTACAAGCGGGTCCTGGTATCGGTCTCCTCGGGTGGCGAGGGATTCCTCGGATTCATGCGCAACAGCGCGGTGCTTTCCTTCAGCACAGTGGCGCTGACCCTGCTGGTGTCGATACCAGGCTCCTACGCCATCAGCCGGCTCCGTTTCTTCGGCCGCAGGCAGGTCAGCGTCCTGTTCCTCGCCGTGTACCTGTTCCCGAGCATCATCCTGGCCGTGCCACTGTTCGTGTTCTTCACCCGGGTGAACATGCGCGGTTCGCTGGTCGCGGTGCTGCTGGTGTACGTGTCGCAGACCGTCGCGGTCTCCATCTACATGCTGCGCAACTACTTCGACACGATCCCGGTGAGCCTGGAGGAAGCGGCCGCGCTGGACGGGTGCGGCCGGCTAGCCACCTTGTGGCGGATCAGCCTGCCGCTGGCGATGCCGGCGATCCTGGCCAACGCCCTGTTCATCTTCATGGTGGCGTGGAACGAGTTCCTGTTCGCCCTGCTTTTCCTCGCCGATGACCGCAGCCGCTGGACGGTCTCGCTCGGCCTGTCCGAGCTGACCGGCAACAGCATCGAGATTCCCACCACGGTGCTGATGGCCGCCTCGGTGGTCACCACGATCCCAATCATCGTGCTCTTCTTCGCGAGCGAGCGCCTCCTGGCCGGCGGCCTCACCACCGGCGCCGAAAAGGGCTGAACGCCATGGAAGGGCTGAGGTCCGTGGAAGGGCTGAGGTCCGTGGAAGGGCTGACCCGGCGAAGGGATGACCCGGCGGGCGGATGACCGGGCCAGTGGCCAGGGCGCGGCCGGGCGAGGCGGGCGACGACGCGACGCCGGGCCGGCCGGATGGGTGGATACGACACGTGAATTTCCAGAAGGGCAGTTGTAGGTGCGAATTGAGCGCGTGACCCCGATTTTCATCGATCGCTACCTGTTCGTAGAGGTGGCGACCGACACCGGGCTCGTCGGGTTGGGTGAATCCGGTGCGTGGGGTCTGCAGGAGGGAACGGCGGCCACCATCGAGCGGTTCGCCGAGTACCTGGTCGGGCAGGACCCGCTGCGGATCGAGCATCACTGGCAGTACCTGTACCGATGGACGCATTTCCGGGGTTCGGTGGTGATGGGCGCGATCAGCGCTATCGACATCGCCCTGTGGGACATCGCCGGCAAGCACTTCGAGGCGCCGGTGCACGCGCTGCTCGGCGGTAAGGTCCGCCACCGGGCACGGGTCTACTCGCACGTGTTCGGCGAGACGACTGACGAGTTGTGCGAAGGCGTCGCCGACGCCCGGCGGAAGGGATTCACCGCCGTCGGTCACCTGACGCCGTTCCTGGACTCGCCGAGGGAGGAGCCCTACTTCGAGACCCATGCGCAAAAGATAAGCCGGGCGGTGGCCGCCGTGGCGCGCTACCGCGAGGCGGCCGGGGACGAGGTCGACCTGTGCATCGAGATCCACCGGCGGCTCGCCCCGTTCGAGGCGGTCCAGCTGGGCCTGGGCATCCAGCAGTACACCCCGCTGTTCCTTGAGGATCCCGTGCTACCGGACAACATCGACGACATGGCGTACGTGGCGTCCAAAATCAACATTCCGATCGCCACCGGCGAACGGTACACCTCCCTGTGGGACTTCCAGATGCTGCTGACCCGCGGCGGAGCACAGCTCGTGCGGCCGGACGTCTGCCTGGTTGGCGGGATCACCGGGGCCCGGAAGGTTGCCGCGCTGGCCGAGGCGTCACACATCGGCGTCGTACCGCACAACCCGCTCAGCCCGGTCTCGACGGCGGCCTGCCTGCAGATCGCCGCGACCGCGCCCAACTTCGTGCTCCAGGAGTTCCCGAACGAGTCGTGGGGTGACGGCGACGTCATGCGCCCCGAACCCACGCAGCTCGTTTCGGGCGCCGCGCAGCACGACGGGCAGGGCTTCGTACCCATCAGCGACGAGCCGGGCATCGGGGTCGCGCTGCGGCCCGACGCGGCCGAGAGGTTCCCGTACGCTAAGCGGCACATCCTCACCCGGCTGCATGTCGATGGCTCCGTTGTGGACCAGTAGCCGGCCGGCACGGGCGGGTCGAGGACGGCGACCGATGTACGCGCAAGCGATATACCCGCAACGGTATAGTGGCGGAGCCATGCGGCCCCGAAGGCGAGGATGAACCCCGGTGGCGAAGATTTCGGACGTGGCGCAGCTCGCCGGAGTGTCCCCGCAGACGGTGTCCCGGACCATCAACTATCCGGACCTGGTTCGGCCGGAGACCCGGGCGACGGTGGAAGCCGCCATCCGCCAGCTGAATTACCACCCCAACAACGCCGCCCGCACCCTGGCCACCCGCCGGAGCAAGACGATAGGTCTGATCAGCACCGGCGTGGCCGCCCACACCATCTCGAAGCGAATGCGCGCGGTTGACGAGGCCGCGCGCAGCGCGGGTTACCAGGTGAGCATCGCGAATCTGGACTCGGCCGACCGCGGTCAACTGTTGGCGGCCCTCGATGTGCTGCTGCGGCAGCAGATCGAGGGCCTCGTCCTGATCGCCGCCGACCAGGACGCGCTGGAGGCCATCCATTCCATCGAGCTGGACGTGCCCCTGGTGACCGCCGAGAGCAGCGGCCGGCCCGACCTGCACAGCGTCTCGATCGACCAGTTCCTCGGCGCCCGGCTCGCGGTGCGGCACCTGGTGGACCTGGGGCACCGTGAGATCCTGCACCTCTCCGGGCCGCTGCGTCACCTGGACGCGGTCGAGCGGCTGCGCGGGTGGCGCGCCGAACTGGAGACCCACGGACTGGCCGTGCGTGAACCGTTGATCGGCGACTGGCGGGCGGACAGCGGGTACACGGCCGGCATCCAGCTGGCCGACTCGCTCGACTGCACAGCCGTCTTCGCGGGCAGCGACGAGATGGCCCTCGGTCTGCTGCACGCGTTCCGGGACCGCGGGATCCGGGTCCCCGAGGACCTCAGCGTCGTCGGGTTCGACGATCTGCCGGGCGCGGCGCACTTCCTTCCGCCGCTGACGACGGTCCGGCAGGACTTCGACGAGCTCGCCCGCGGCGTCATCGCCACCCTGCTGGCGATGATGGACGGCACGGAGGTGGCCACACCGCTGCACACCGAGCCCGAGCTGGTCGTCCGGGAGTCGACCCGACCCCTGAGCCTCGCCCCCAGCTAAAGCGGCAAACTTTCTGGCGCCCGAGGCGCCCGTCCGGCCGCGCCATGCGTATGTAGATACGCGACGCGACCGACGAGGAGGTCAGGGTTGAACCGCACCGACAGCCCGGGCGGCCGGCCGACGGCGACGCGCGCCGCCCCCAACCCGCCTTCGGGCGCCACTGGCGTCCGGGAGCCGGAGCACGCCCGGGTGGCCGGGCTGGATGGGCTGCGCGGCCTGGCCGCACTGTACGTGGTGCTGTTCCACTGCTGGCTGCTGACCTTCCACGGGTTCCCGGCCAACCACGGCCCCTGGTGGCTGGGTTGGCTGCTGTACGGGCACCTCGCGGTGGTGTTCTTCTTCGTGCTGTCCGGCTTCTCGATGGCCATCTCGCCGGCCCGCGACGGGTGGCGGCCCGGCGGGGTGCTCCGGTTCGCCCGGCGACGTGCCTGGAGGATCCTGCCGCCGTACTGGGCCGCCCTGGTCTTCAGCCTGGTGATCGCGTGGACGGTGACGCCCCAGCCCCACTCCGGCGCGCCGACCGCCCGCACGTTGCTGGTCTACGGTCCGTTGCTGCAGGACGTCTTCACGGCACCGCTGCCCAACGGCGCCTTCTGGTCGATAGGGGTCGAGGCCGGGCTGTACCTGGTCTTCCCGCTCCTGCTGCTGATCCGTCGCCACGCCGGCGCGGCCACGACGCTCGCCGTGGTGACCGTACCGGTGGTCGCGATCGGCCTGGTCCATCCGACCGGTTCTCCGGTCAACCGGCTCACCGGCCTGACCCCGCTGTTCATCCCGGTCTTCACGATGGGAGTGGTGGGCGCCGGCATCGTCGTGGCGGGGCAACGCGCACGCCGGTCACCGTGGCCGTGGTTGGCCGGGCTGGCCGCCGCTCCGCTGCTGGCGCTGATGGTCTGGGGCGGCTCGGTCTGGACGGTGGACAACTACTACTGGATCGACCTGGCGGCCGGCCCCGCGATGGCCCTGCTTCTGGCGGCCGTGGCGACCCGGCGGCCGGCCCCGCTGGTGTGGCTGCTGGCCACCCGGCCGGTACGCGGGCTCGGCGAGTTCTCCTACAGCCTGTATCTCATCCACCTGCCCATCGTGGTGGTGGTCAGCCGGGAACTGGCCGGGCCGCACGTCGCCGCCGGCCTGCCGGCCTTCTGGGTCACCCTCGGTGCGGCGGTGCCGATCTCACTGGCCACGGCGTGGGCATTCTCGCGGGTCTTCGAGCTGCCGTTCCGGCGCTACCGCGGCTGGGGCCCGATGTGGGCGGCGGCGGGGGCCCGGGCGCGGCGGCCGGGCAACCCCGACCGCCGCTCGACCGCCCCGCCGCTCGACTCCCCACCGCTCGACTCCCCACCGCTCGACTCCCCACCGCTCGACTGCCCCGCCGGTCGGCGCGCGGACTGACTGTCCGCCCCCGCCGCGATCAGCCCTTGTAGTTGAAGACCTGCCGGAGGGTGTGCCGCACCTCGACAAGGTCGCGCTGGTCCGCCATCACCTGGTCGATCGACTTGTACGCGGCCGGGTGCTCGTCCACCAGGGCCTGCGCGCGGTCGGCGTTCCAGGTGCGGCCGGCCATCGCGGCGGCGAGGGAGGCGCCGGTCAGCTCCTTGCGTGCCCTGGCCCGCGACATGCGACGGCCGGCGCCGTGCGAGCAGGAGTGGTACGACGCCCCGTTGCCCAGGCCCCGGACGATGTATGAACGGGTGCCCATCGAGCCCGGAATCACTCCCTCGTCGCCCTCGGCCGCCTTGATGGCACCCTTGCGGGTAATCCACAACTGCCGGCCGTGGTGCCGCTCCTGCGCGGTGAAGTTGTGGTGGCAGTTGATGGTCCGTACCCGGTCTCCGTGGCCGACCACCTCGAACAGCGAAGCCACCACCGCCGCGTCCATCCGCGCCCGGGAAGCCAACGCGTACCGCTGCGCCCACAGCATGTCCCGGATGTAGCTTGTGAACTCCGGGGTGCCCTGCACGAGATAGGCGAGGTCGGGGTCTTCGAGCGTGATGAAGTACCGGCGCATCAACGCCTTGGCCGCCTCGATGTGCCGCTTGGCGAGCTGGTTGCCGATGCCCCGCGACCCGGAGTGCAGCACCGTCCAGACCCGGCCACGCTCGTCCAGGCACACCTCGACGAAGTGGTTGCCCGAGCCGAGCGTGCCGAACTGGGCCAGCACGGTGTTCTCCTGCTTGCCGTTCAGCTCGGTGCACGGCCGGCCGATCGTGGCGACGGCCTCGGCGGTCCGGCCATCCTCGTGGCCCTTGCCGAGCCCGGCCGGGATGCGCCGCTCGACGAGCGGCATCAGCGAGGACAGGTCATCCGGCAGGTCCGAGGCGCACAAGGTGGTCTCGGTGGCCACCATGCCGCAACCGATGTCGACGCCCACCGCGGCGGGGATGATGGCCCCCTCCGTGGGAATGACCGAACCGACGGTGGCGCCGATGCCGAGGTGCGCGTCGGGCATGAGGGCGACGGGTCCTGGCACGAAGGGCAGGCGGGCGGCGCGGGCCGCCTGGTCGATGGTGTCCTGCTCGATGTCGCTCGCCCACGAAAGGAGGTTCGGGGCTACCTGGCGGGGCACGATGTCGTCCTCTCTGTCCGTACCGGAACTGCCCCGCCAGTGTGATCTACCGGGCCGGGTTCACGCGCCCGATTTTCGACTTTCCCGCACCGAACCGTCCCGTCACTTCGACGGTTCGGCGGACGCCGTGGCCGGGTGGGGTACGGAGCCCGTCAGCGGGGTGGTGTCGAGGTATCTGAGTTCGTAGACGCGCTCCGTGAACTTCCATCCCTCGGCGGTGCGCCGGTAGCGGTCGTGGTAGATGCCGTAGTTCGAGTGTGAGCTGCCGTCACGCAGGCGCCCGAACTCCGAGATGTAGGCGCGGCCGGACGCGGTCTGCCCGTCGAGCCGGATCGTGCCCGGGTGGATGGTCTGCACGAAGTACTCCCACAGGTCCTGCAGCCGCCGCGCACCGGCCCGAATCGCCTCGCGGCCGACGGCCTCGGCGTTGGCCTCCGGGATCCGCAGCACACCGTCGGGCGTGAACAGCGACGCAAGGCGGTCGTAGTCGTGCATCGTCGCCGCATCGGTGAATTCGCCGCGCAGCGCCTCGATCTCGAAACGATCGGCGATGGCTTGAAGGTCGGTCATTGGTCTCCCTCGTGTCGCGGGTACGGTCGCGGCGGGGTGCCGCCCGGGCCGGGCTGTATGCCCTTATCAGTACGACGAGACGGTCGACCGCGATGTGAGGCCGCCCTCGACGACTCCGAAAGTTAGGCGCTAGCGTGATGTCATCCCGCTGACCGCCATCCGACGGCGCATTACATATCTTGACGTCTATCAATGTCTCAATCATCGTTGGGGCATGTCAGAAACGAATTCCATTGCGGGTTTTCGCAACAGACGACCTAATCTCTTCGCCGCGATCGTGCTGTCCGTCACCGTGGTCGGAACAGGGCTGGTCGCCGTCAAAGCCGCGGATGCGGGATCGGTACCCACGAAACCGGCGGCCGCGCCGGCGACCACCCCAACCCCCTCGCTGCCGAACACCTCTCCCTTCCCACCGACGGCGCCGACCGATCTGGTCGTCACCGCCATCACGTCCCACTCGATCTCGATAGCGTGGACCGCGTCGACCCCCGGCTGCTGCGCGATCACCGGATACGACGTCTCGTACCCGCCGGCGTTCAGCGACATCTGGTCCGAGACGTCCGTCGGGAACGTCACCTCGACCACGCTCACGAACGTCGTGCCGACCGGGCAGTACTCGATCGCGGTGGCCGCCATCGACAGCCTCGGACACCTGTCCGCGTCATCCAATGTGCTCACGGTGGTCACTCCGGCCTCGGACAGCGGCCCGGACATCATCCCGCCGTCGGCGCCGACCGATGTGCGGGTCATCGCCGGCGCCCCGGTCATGCTCGCCTGGTCGCCGTCGACCGACAACGTGGGCGTCACCGGATACGACGTCTACCGATGGGACGGCCTCTACGCCCCGGTGCTGCTGGGCACGACGACCGGGACGACGCTCGCGGTGACCCAGGCGACGCCCGGCCCGTTCAGCGTGGTCTTTGTTCGCGCGCGCGACGCGGCCGGCAACCGGTCGATCGCCGGCCGGCTGGACGGCCCTCTCCCGCCGCCCACCTCTCCCCCACCGCCGACCTCCGCCCCGCCGGCTCCCTCGCCCACGCCCTCGCCGACCTGTGGAGTGACCTACACGACCGTGTCGCAATGGCCGGGCGGCTTCGCCGCGACCGTGCGGATCGCCAACTCAGCGTCGAAGAGAGTCAACGGGTGGCGGCTCGCGTTCGCGTTCGGCGGCGACCAGCGCATCACGTCCGCGTCGAACGCCGGGTTCAGCCAGTCAGGCGCGAACGCCACGCTGCGCAACGGGGCCCGCGACGCGGTCATCCCGCCGCACGGCAGCGTGATCGTGAGCATCCGCGGCACGTGGCGGGCCAGCGACGCACCGCCGTCGACCTTCCGGCTCAACGGCAACCCCTGCGCCGGCGGCTGACCGCGTCGGCCTCACCACACCCCTGGAGTCTCTGATGTCCACGAAAATGTTCACGAGACCGCTGTACTTGGCGGTGCTCGCCGCGGTAGCCGCGGCCGGACTCGCGATCGTGTTCATGCCCGACGCGCAGGCCACTTCCGCGCCTCGGGTCGATCCGCTCACCGGCGCCCACGTCGCGAACCCCGCGGCCACGGACACCGAACCGCCGACGACGCCGACCGGCCTGGGCTGGTCGTTCCGCTGCGACACCACCAGCAGCACCGGAACCATCCTCATCACCCTGACCTGGACCGCGTCGACCGACAACGTGGGCGTCACCGGGTACGACCTCTTCGCCGCCCAGGGAGTCACGTCCGACTCGTTCGCTCTGATCGCCACCACCACGACGACCTCGTACACCACGCCCGTCTTCCTCGGCAGGCTCGAACTGCGGGCCCGCGACGCCGCCGGCAACACCTCGGACTTCACCGCACCGCGCCTGATCGCGCCGCCGCCCTCGCCGTGCCCGCCCCCGGGATCGGTGCCACCGGTCGACACCCAGCCGCCGACGATGCCGGCCAACCTGACCGCCTCGTTCAGCTGCGACGGCACCCGGGGCGAACTCATCACCCTGAACTGGGCCGCGTCGACCGACAACGTCGGCGTCACCGGGTACGACGTCTACGCGACCGGGAGTTCGTCCGGCTCGTTCGGCTTCGTCGCCACCGCCCCGACGACCTCGTACACCCAGGCCGTCGCCTTCACCAGGTATGAGGTTCGCGCACGGGACGCGGCCGGCAACACCTCGGCCTTCACCGCGCCCCTGCTGACCCTGCCGCCGCCCTCGCCGTGCCCGACCCACTCGGCATCACCGCCGCCGAGCCACGGCACCTGCTCCGCCAACTACAGCCTGGGCTCGACCTGGCCGAACGGCTTCCAGGGCCAGGTCACGGTGACCAACACCGGCAGCGACTCCACGAACTCCTGGACGGTCACCCTCACCTTCGCCAACGGCCAGACCATCACCCAGGTCTGGGGGGCGGGCACCACGAACACCGCCAGCCCCTACACGTTCAACAGCCTGTCGTACGACGCGACGCTCTCCCCTGGCGCGTCCACCACGTTCGGCTTTCTCGGTAGCTGGAGCGGCACCAACACCGCCCCCGTGGTGACCTGCGTCCGGACCCCGTAGTCGCCGACGTCGGCCGGGGCGCCGTACCGCGCCCCGGCCGCACGCCCGCTCCCCGTGCGCCCGGGCGGCGCCCGGACGTGCCGTCCGGTATCGGTGGTAAGGTGCCTTTCCGTGCAGGCCGCCGCAGAAACACCAGAATCCGTCGACCTGGCAGCGCTGGTCGCCGATCCCTACACCGCCTATGCCCGGCTGCGCGACGCCGGCCCGGTGCACCGGATCACCACACCCGATGGCTTGTCCGCCTGGGTCGTCACCGGGTACGACGATGTCCGGCAGCTGTTGGCCGATCCCCGGATGTCGCTGAGCAAGCGCAACGCGCGCCCCGGCGGCTACCGCGGTCTCGCACTTCCCCCGGCGCTGGACGCCAATCTCCTGAACCTGGACCCGCCCGACCACACCCGGCTGCGGTCCCTGGTCACCAAGGCGTTCACCGCGCGGCGGATCGCGGACCTCCGCGACCCGATCCAGCGGATCGCCGACCGGTTGCTGGACGCCAGCATTCCGCGGGGGCACGCCGACCTGATCGCCGACTACGCCGCACCCCTGCCGATCGCCGTCATCTGCGAGCTCCTGGGCATCCCCGAGACCGACCGAGGAGACTTCCGCGGCTGGACGGACGCCCTGATCGCCCCCGACCCGGCGCGGCCGTCGGCGGCGAAGGAGGCCGTCGGCAACATGCTGCGGTTCCTGCACCAGCTGATCGCGCACAAGCGCACGCGGCACGCCGACGACCTGCTCTCGACCCTCGTCGAGGTGCGCGACGGCGGGGACCGGCTCACCGAGGACGAACTGACCTCGCTGGTGTTCCTGATCCTCTCCGCCGGGTACGAGAACGTCGTGCACCTCATCGGCAATGGCACGCTCGCCCTGCTTGAGCACCCCGACCAGCTGCGGACGCTGCGCGAGAAGCCGGAGCGCCTGGAGGGCGCGGTCGAGGAGCTGGCCCGCTTCGACGGGCCCGCCCCGCTGGCCATCCGCCGCTTCCCGGTCGAGGACGTGACGGTCGGCGGGGTGACCATCCCGGCCGGCGAGACGGTTCTGCTCTCCATCGCCTCGGCCAACCACGACCCGCGGCGCATCCCGCAGCCGCAGCGCCTCGATCTGGAACGGGAGCGGTCGGCGTCCGGGCACCTCACATTTGGTCAGGGCATCCACTACTGCCTGGGCGCGCCGCTGGCCCGCCTGGAGGTCACCATCGCGCTGGACACGCTGCTGCGGCGCCTGCCGCACCTCGCCCTCGGCGTGCCGCGCGAGCGGCTGCGCTGGCGGCCGACCATCCGCGCGCGCGGGCTGCTCGCCCTGCCCGTGACGTTCTGAGGCGCGGCGGACCGAAGATTTTTGCATAAAAGATTCCAAGGAGTAGGCTGCCTCGGGCGAGCCGTCGCACCCGTATGGGGCCGGCGCGCGTGGTGGTCGCTCGGCAATGCCAGCCGCGCGACCGGCGGCCCCCTGAGAGGAAATCGTGGCACGTTACCCCGGTCGCGGACTGCACGGACAGGCGGTGCACGAGCTCGGGGGCAGGGTGGTGCGCGGAGAGTGGGCGCCCGGGCAGACCATCTACCCCGAACAGCTCGAGGCCGAGCTGGGCGTTTCGAAGACGGTCGTCCGGGAGGCATTGCGGGTGCTGGGCGCCAAGGGCCTGGTCGACTCCCGCCCCAAGCGCGGCACCTTCGTGCGCGAGCGCAGCGAGTGGAACCTGCTCGACAGCGATGTCCTGCAATGGCAACTGCTCGCCGGTGCCTCGGACAATCTCCTGGCCGACCTCGCCGAGCTGCGCGTCATCGTGGAGCCGGCCGCGGCGCGCCTCGCCGCCCGGCGACACACCGCCGAGGACGCCGAGCGGCTCGGCTCGGCCCTCGACGCGATGGCCGCCGCCGAAGGCGACGCCGAAGCCGCCATCGCCGCGGACCTCGACTTCCACCGCGCGCTGCTGAACGCCGCCCACAACGAGCTGTTGCAACGCATGGACGTGGTACTCACCAACGCGCTGGGCGCACGCGACCGGCTGGTCCACCAGCAGGGCGACGCGTGGGCCGACCCCACCCCGATGCACGCGGCCATCCTGGAGCGGATCCGGGCGCGTGACGCGGAGGGCAGCGCCGCGGCCACGCTCGAGCTGCTGGCCAGCGCCGAGGCCGACGCCGAGCGGGTCCGCGGGCAGGCGCGCGAACCGAAGCCGGGCGGGACTCAGAAGTCCTGACGGGGCGTCCCGACCGTCCCGATGGCTTCGGCCGCCAACTGCGTGTCCTCGTACAGGTGCAGTCGTACGATCTGGCCGTCCCGCACGGTGAGGTGCATGGCCACCGGCGTGCCGAACCGACGCCCGTTCGCCTTCACCGTGTGCGTGAAGTGGCCCAGCGCGACCGCGTCGGCGCCCTCCACGACAACCTGGTCGATGGCGACTTCGCTCTCACCCGCGACAAATACCGGCCACATGGTGATGAAATATTCGGGAACCTGCTGCCGGCGAGAGCGGCGCCCCGCCCACGGGATGTCCTCGCGGCCCGGTACGAACCAGTCGATCTCCTCGGCGAAGAGGTCTGCGACCCGATCGGCATCGCGCTCGCCGAGGAGGCGGAAGAACGTCTCGACCGTCGCGCGGGTGCTGTGCGGGCCGTTTTCACTCGACATAACTGTTTCTCCTTATCATCGAAAAGACTAACTCCGGACTGTCCTGGGTGGACAGACACCGTTGAGGTGCGCGGGGAGCTGGCCGAGATCGGTGATCCGTGGCAGCCCGGGTCGCCCGGCCACGCCGTCGCGGTCCAGCCAGATCCCGACGAGCCCCGCGGCCACCGCGCCGGCGGCGTCGAGATCGGGGTCGTTGCCGACGTACAGGACTTCACTCGGGTCCAGATTCAGCGCGTCGCACGCCCCGTGGAAGGCGGCGGCCTCGGGCTTGGACGCGCCGAGTTCGGCCGAGCACAGTACGGCCTCGAAGTACTGGCGCACCCCGAGGATGCCCAGCTTGCGCTCCTGGTAGGCCAGGCTGGAGTTGGACAGGACGGCTTGCCGGTAGTCGCCCGCGAGCCAGTCCAGCGCCGCGAGGCTGTCCGGAAAGAGGGCCCAACCGGCCTCGAAGTGGGCCACGTACCGCTCGAACCACGAGTCCGCCTCGGCGTTGTCCAGGTCCGCTCCGAGGAATCCTCGGACCCGCGCCCGGCGCTGCCCCTGGAAGTCGGTGTCCCGCGCGGCGAACCTGGCCCAGTGCAAATCCGTCTGGGCTCGCCAGTGCCGCAGGGCGTGGTCGACGGAGGGGAACAGCTCGGTCAGCCCCTCGGCCGCCAGGTGGTTCCGGATGCCGACGCGGTCCGCGCCGGTGTAGTCGAACAGAGTGTCGTCGACGTCCCAGAGCACGGCGCGGATCGTCATGGGGTTTCCTTTGTCGCGGAGGGATGTCGGGGAGCAGTGGTGGCGCGCCGGACCCGCTGATCGGACCCGCTAATCGGACCCGCTGCGGCGGGTGCGGCTAGGCGCCCGGCGAATAGTGGCCGGGGACCATCCGGGTGGACACCCCGAGGCGGTTCCACGCGTTGATCGTCGTTATCGCGACGATGAGTCGGGCCAGCCCGGTCTCGGTGAACTCGTTCGCCGCTCTGGCATAGACCTCATCCGGAACGCCTCCGTCCGTGAGCACGGTGATCGCCTCGGTCAGCTCGATGGCCGCGATCTCCTCGGCCGTGTAGAAGTGTCTCGACTCCCGCCACGCGTCGAGCTGGATGATGCGCTGCGCCGACTCGCCGGCCGCCATAGCGTCCTTGCTGTGCATGTCGAGGCAGAAGGCGCAGCGGTTGAGCTGCGAGGCGCGGATCAGGACCAGGTTGAGCAGGGTCGGATCGAGGCCCTGCCGCGCGGCCGTGTCGAGACGGACCATGGCCCGGTACGCCTCGGGAGCGAGTTTGTCCCATTCCAGCCGTGGAGCGTGTTCTGGTAGCTTCTGCCCGCTGCCGGGATCGCCAGAGGTGGTCATGCGCCCAACGCTAGGCACCGATTGGTCGCCAGATCTGGTCCAGTTCAGGGGAGAATTGCTGGGCCAATCTCACTCGGCGGCGGCGTCTCCCGCCGATGGCATCACCGCGCACAGCGCGTCCAACGCGCCCGCCCACGCGCTGTTCGAGGGGGCCGCGTAGTTGACGACCAACGCGTCCCGCAGCGGTAGCTGCGCGCCGGAGCCCGCCACGTCATAGCGGAACTCCGCCATCCCGCTGACCGCCAGGCCCTGCCGGGCCGCCGCCTCGACGACCGAGCTCTCGGTTCCGGGCGGAAGTTCGAGGACCATCTGCAGCCCAGCGGCGATGCCGGTCACCCGGATGCCGGGCGCCCGCCGCGCCAGGGCGGCGACCAGTTGGTCGCGGCGTCGCCGGTAACGCAGCCGCATCGAGCGCACCTGACGGTCGTACTCGCCCGAGGCGATGAACTCCGCGAACGTCAGCTGCTCCAGCGCGCTGGACACCCAGTCGGCCTGCCCCTTCGCCGCCACGATCTCCGGGACCAGATCCCTGGGCAGAACCATCCAGGCCAGCCGCAGCCCCGGCGCCAGCGACTTGCTCACCGTGCCGAAATACACCACCCGCTCCGGGTCGAGGCCCTGCACGGCGCCGACCGGCTGACGGTCGTACCTGAACTCTCCGTCGTAGTCGTCCTCCAGGATCAGGCCGCCGGTGGCCCGCGCCCATTCAACGGCCGCCGCGCGCCGATCCCGGTGCAACACCACCCCCGTCGGAAACTGGTGCGCGGGCGTCAGCAGCACCGCGCCGACGCCACGCAACCGCACCAGGTCGTCGGTACGCGCGCCACGCTCGTCCACGTGGAGGGACGGGGTACGCAGGCCGGCGCTGGCGAGCTGGTCCCGAGACACGTCGAGGCCGTACGACTCGATGGCCACCGCCGGTACCTGCCGTGCCTGGAGCACCCGGGTGATCAGCATCAGCCCGTGGTGGAACCCCGAGCAGATGACCACCCGCTCCGGCTCGGCGTGCACCCCACGGGCCCGGGTCAGGTAGCCGGCGAGCGCGGTGCGCAGTTCGACCCGGCCGAGGGCGTCGCCGAGGCCGAAGGCTTCGTGCGGTGCCGCGGTCAGCGCGCGGCGGGCCGCGGCGAGCCACTGCTTGCGGGGAAACTCCGAGAGGTTTGGCGAACCCAGCAGCAGGTTGTACCTGGGGCCGCCCTCGGCCGGCCTCGTACGGACCCCGGCGGGCGTAGCGCCGACCGGCTCGGCCCGCCTGGCCACCCGGGTCCCGGAGCCCTGCTGGGCGGTGAGCCAGCCCTCGGCGACCAGTCGAGCGTAGGCGTCCACCACCGTATTGCGGGCGATGCCAAGATCGGCGGCGAGCGATCGGGAGGACGGCAGGAGTGCACCGGGCGCCAGGCGCCCCGTGCGCACCGCCTCCCGCAGGGCGTCCGTGAGCCCGACGCGCAGCCCGGGCCCGGTCAACTCCAGGTGCAGGTCGATCCCGAACGCCGAGGGCGGAGGCACCGCCGAGGGCGGAGGGATCGCCGAGGAGGGAGTCGCCGAATTGGACCCTGGATCCGCCACAAAACTGGACCCTACTCCGCGACCACCTGGTCGCGTAGCGTTACGCCCGGAGCCCTCGCGCGCCCCACACCGGCCGCCCGGCCGGCGCGGGGCTACCGGGTCACCGCAGCGTCGTCTCCGCCGGCAGCTCCATCAGCGGCAACTCTTCGCGCCGGGGCAGCCCTTCCCAGTCCCCCGCACACGACACGCAGAACGCGGCCACCGACGCGCCCCGGCGCAGCCGTTCGCGCGGCGGCAGGCCGTCGATGCGCGCGGACAGGTACCCGGCGACGAACGCGTCCCCGGCACCCACCACGTCGACCACCTGGGTCACCGGTACCGCGGGAACCTCCTGGCGCTGGTCCCGGGTGACCACCGCCGCGCCCCGGGGCCCGTCCTTGACGACCACCTCGGCCACCCCGAGCCCCAGCGCCGCCGAGACCGGGTCGTCCTCGCTGCCGGTCGCCGCGGCCAGCACGGCCAGCTCGTCGGTGCCGCAGAACAGCACCTCGATGTCGGGCAGGATGGCGCGCAGCCGTTGCCCGGCGGTCTCGACGGAGCACAGCCTGGTGCGGTGGTTCACGTCGTAGGAGACCGCGACCCCGGCCGCGCGGGCCGAGGCGACCGCGCCGAGCACCGCGCCGGCGGCGGACTCGCTCAACGCGGCGGTGATTCCGGTCAGGTGCAGGATCCTCGTGCCGGGGGTCAGGCAGTCGGCCACATCGGCCGCGTCGATCCGCGACCCGGCCGACCCGGACCGGTAGTACTCGACGGCGGTCAGCGCGGGCGTGCGGGGCGAGCGCAGCAGCAGGCCGGTCGGCGCGGCCGGATCCACCCGCGCCAGCGACACGTCCACCGACGACTCCCGCAGGCTGGACAGCACGAGTTCGCCGCCGCTGTCGGCGCCCACCCGGCCCACCCAGCGGGTCGAGTGGCCCAGCCGGGCCATGCCGATCGCCACCGTCGCCTCGGCACCGGCGACCGAGGCCACGAACGGCGACCCCACCCGCAACGGGCCCGGCTGGCCGCCGCGCAGGACGAGCATGGCCTCGCCGAGGGTGACCAGGTCAGCCATTGACTGCCTCGTCGAACCCGGCTGCCCGCCGGAACGCCCGCGCGCGCTGGGCGAGGGCCACCTGGTCCCCGCCGCGCAGGGCGTCCCCGAACAGTGGACCGCCGACACCCACCGCCACGGCACCGGCGGCCAGGTACTCGGTGGTGTGCTCGGCCGCGACGCCGCCGACCGGCACGAAGTCCACGTGCGGGAACGGCGCGCGCAGCGCCCGCAGGTAGTCCACGCCGCCCTGCGAGGCAGGGAAGAGCTTGACCGCGGCCGCCCCGGCCAGCCCGGCCCCCACCACCTCGGAGGGCGTGTACGCGCCGGCCACCACCGGCAGCCCCAACGCGACGCAGGCGTCGACGCCCGGCCCGAGCGCCGGGGTCAGGGCGAACGCCGCGCCGGCGGCCACCGCACCCTCGGCCTCGTCGGCGGTCAGCACGGTACCGGCGCCGACCAGCACCTCGTCGCCAAGTTCCCGGCGGGCGCGGGCGATGAGAGCCAGCGCGTCCCGGCCGGTCAACGAGACCTCGATGAGGGAGATTCCGGCCCGGGCGACGGTCTGGATGCTGCGCAACGCGGCCTCGTGGTCGTCGCCGCGCAGGATGCCGATCAGCCGGTGCTCGACCAGTAGCCGGCGTAGTTCCACAGTGGACATCCCGGTCACCACTCCGCCAGCGATCCGTCGGTGTGCCGCCACACCGGCGAGTGCCAGTCTCCGCCCAGTTCGTCGGCCCGGCGCACCGCGTCCTCGTCGATGTCGATGCCGAGTCCGGGGCCGGTCAGGCGCTCGATGTGCCCGTCGACATACCGGAACACGCCGGGATCCACCAGGTAGTCGAGCAGGTCGTTGCCGACGTTGTAGTGGATGCCCAGGCTCTGCTCCTGAATCAGGAAATTCGGCGTGGCGAAGGCGATCTGCAGGCACGCGGCGAGCGCGATCGGCCCCAGCGGGCAGTGCGGCGCCAGCGGAACGTCGAACATCTCGGCCAGCGCGGCGATCCGGCGCACCTCCGAAATCCCGCCCGCGTGCGACAGGTCCGGCTGCACCACCGAGATTCCGTTGTTCAGCACCGGAAGGAACTCGGCCCGCGAGTACAGGCGCTCCCCCGTCGCCAACGGCACCGGCCCGACCAGCCGCCCGATCAGGCCGAGGTACTCGGGCAGCACCGGCTCCTCGACGAACAGGGGATGGTACGGCTCCAGCAACGGGATGAGCCTGGCCGCGTCGGCCATCGAGACCCGGCCGTGGAAGTCCAGCGCCAGATCCCGTTCGTCACCGAGCAGGCCGCGGGCGAGCTCCACCCGCTCCAGTACGGCCGCCACCTCGGCGCGGTTGGACAGGCGGCGGAACCGGCCGGTGGCATTCATCTTGAGGGCGGTGAACCCGCGCTCCACCTGCGCCGTGATTGACTCGGCCAGCTGCGCCGGCTCGTCGCCGCCCACCCAGTTGTACATCCGCACCCGGTCGCGGACCGGGCCGCCGAGCAGTTCGTGGACCGGCGCGCCGCGGACCTTCCCCGTGATGTCCCAGAGCGCCTGGTCGAGCCCGGCCACCGCGCTGGACAGCACGGGCCCGCCCCGGTAGAAGCCGGCCTTCGTCATCAGCTGCCAGCAGTCCTCGAGGTGCAGCGGGTTGGCGCCCAGCAACAGGTCGGCCAGTTCGTGCACCGCCGTCCTGGTGGTGGCCGCGCGCCCCTCGACCAGCGGCTCGCCCCACCCGGAGACGCCCTCGTCCGTGGAGACCTTGCAGAACAGCCAACGCGGCGCGATCTGGAAGGTCTCGACCTTGGTGATTTTCATGGCTTCCTTGTCTGCCCGGCCTACGCCGACCTCTGTGCCCGGCCTACGCCGAGGCCTTGGTGATGCTCCAGCCACCGTCGATGACGAGCGAGGCTCCGGTGATGAAACTCGCGTCGCCGCTGGCCAGGAAGGCGATCGCGGCGGCCACCTCGTCCGGCCGGCCGAAGCGCTTCAACACGGTCTCCTCGACGCTGGCCCGACGCAGGTTCTCGTCGATGCCGTCCCAGGCCCGGGTGAGAATCGGGCCCGGCAGCACCGTGTTCACCCGCATCGCGGGGCCGTACTCGACGGCGAGCTGGCGGCCCAGCGCGGTCAGCGCGCCCTTCACGCTCGCGTAGGCCGGGTTGCCCGGCAGCCCGAACAGGGCATGCACCGAGGACGTCAACACCATCGACCCGCCACGCTCCAGCAGGTCCGCCAGGCAGGCGCGCAGGCCCAGGTAGGCGCCGGTCAGACCGACCTCGATGGCGCGCGCCCACAGCAGCGGGCTCAGCTCGTGGGCCGCCCCGGCGGGTTGGAACGCGGCATTGCTGACCAGCACGTCGATGCCGCCGCCGAGGGCACGCGCGGCGTCAACCGCCCCCGCCCAGTCCTCTTGCCGGGAAACGTCGCAGGCCACGAACGCGGCGCGCTCGCCCAGCTCGGCGGCGAGCGCCGCGCCCGCCACGGCGTCGACGTCGGCGACCACCACGGTGGCGCCCTCGGCGTGCAGCCGCCGGACGACCGCCTCGCCGATGCCCGCCGCGCCGGCGGTGACCAGTGCGCCGCGTCCGACAAACCTGCCGGTGGGCGATCGGAAACTTCCCTGATCGGGCACCATGCTCCCCTGTTGATCTCACGCGGCCGGCCCAAAGCCTACGACATGATTCATGTTTTATGAAGAGTTGGCCCGCAAGGGATCCATAGATGATTGTTGATTGCTACGCGGTGGTGGCGCAGCGCGACGATCCGGTCGCACGGCGATGCCACGGTGGGCATGCTCGGCGACACGCCGAGCCTCGCGATCGGCGACCCGCGGAGCCTCATGGTGTCGCCGCGCGCCTGGTCACCGGCCGTCGACGGGACGGCAGTGCCGGATGTGTCCATTGTGGAGGATCGGGAAGGATGCCTCGCTACGACGCGGGATGTCCGTTCACCGCGCCGACCTCTCGGCGGGCGGCGCGACCGCGCGGCCCCCAGGGGTACGCCGCTGCGATACCGGGAGCCGGGCGATCCGCCGCCGCGTACCGCAAGCCCGGCTGAGCCACCGCGGCGACCGGAGCGCCGCCCCAGCGCTCAGCGGCGCGGTGGCTCAGCGGCGCGGTGGCTCAGCGGCGCGGTGGCTCAGCGAGCCCGGGGCTACCGGACGCCGATCAGGTCGACCACGAAGATCAACGTCTCGCCCGGCTTGATCGCGCCGCCGGCCCCGCGGTTGCCGTACCCCAGGTGCGGCGGGATGACCAGCCTGCGCCGGCCCCCGACCCGCATGCCGACCACACCGCGGTCCCAGCCGGCGATGACCCGCCCGCCGCCCAGCGGGAACGCGAACGGTGAGCCCCGGTTCCACGAGGCGTCGAACTCCTCGCCGGTGGAGTGCGCGACGCCGACGTAGTGCACGGTCGCCTGCTGCCCGGGCCGGGCCTCCTCGCCCTCGCCGACGGTGATGTCCTCGATGACGAGGTCGGCCGGTGGCGCACCCTCGATCGGGTCGATCTCTGGCTTCTCCACGTGGGCTCCTTCTCCTATCGGGCCGGGGAGGGGTCTTTGTCTCCCCGTACATTCACCTCGGGCGGCGGCCCGCCCGATTCGGCACACTACCTGGCAATGGTCGCCGCGCGCCGCAGCGTCGCCGAACCCCGGCACCCGGGTGAGCCCGACCGGCCGCCTGTGGCCGGGGTCACAGGCGGCCGCCGCTTCGGGCCTGCCTCACGGCGGCCCCGGTTGGCGGATTCCGACCCGGTGCCGCACCACCCAGGTACGTCCACAGTGGACCTCGTAGGCACCACCGAGCCGGGAGGAGGTACGCGGAGTGTCGCCTGGCCACCCGTCAACCACCCCGGACCTCGACCACCGCTACCCCAGTAACGGGAGCCGACCACCGCTCCGGTGAGCGCGGCGCGGATCGCCGGGTGGTGATCCCGGTCACCACCGATCGCGCCCGTCCCCCGCCGCGCGACCGCCGTCCGGCCGGGACGATCGCCGGACCCCCAAGATCGCAGCCGGCGCGGGCAGCCGGGACAGACCGGCACCCGTCGCCGAGCCGTCGATCCTGGTTTCGCCGGACCGGTAAGACGGGGTCATTCCGGGTAGGGGGTGCCAGTCGGTGTCATCCGCGTCACGCCCCGCGAACTTGCCGCCGTGGTGGCATCTGCTGGATGCTTGTACACGGCAACTAGTTGGACACTACAATTAAGTGGGGTGAGGGGCCTGATGGTCGATCCCGCGTCGGCGATCGCAGAACCAGACTCGGCCGAACCGCTCCAGTGTGGCCAACTGGACTGGGCGGACAGCTCGAGTGTGGCCGGGGTCGCGGACTCCGTTGTCGACCTGTTGCGGACGGTTCGCCGGGCCAAGGCCCGGCTGCTCGCCGCGACCGGCAACGACGTCGAGTCGGTGACTCAGGTCCTGCTGCGCACGGTGGCCGCCGAGGGTCCGATCCGGGCCAGCGCGCTGGCGGTCAGCGTGCACTCGGACCTGTCGACGGTCAGCCGCCAGACGGCCGCACTGGTGGCCGGCGGGCTGCTGGAGCGCCGCGCCGACCCGGTCGACGGACGCGCCAGCCTGTTGGCGGTCACCGAGGCGGGCCAGGCGGTCCTGTCCGAGCACGGCCAGGCCAGGGCGGCGTTCTTCGCCCAGGTGCTGGACGGCTGGGACCCCCAGGAACTGGACCAGTTCGCCCGACTGCTGCAGCGGTTCACCGCCGCCTACGACCACACCCACACCGCATGGATGGCCGGGCCTATTCCGGGCCATCCCACCGAATCCCCCGATCCGGAAGGCGCCATCGTATGACCAGCACCGCACAACGTCCGGCCGTCGCTCCATCGGACGGTGTGTTAACCCACCGTCAGATCCTGACGATCCTGTCGGGCCTGGTGATGGGTATGTTCCTCGCCGCCCTGGATCAGACGATCGTCTCTACCGCGATCAAGACCATCGGGAATGATCTCGACAACCTGTCGGCCCAGGCCTGGGTCACGACCGCGTTCCTGATCACCTCAACGATCGCAGCTCCGCTGTTCGGCAAGCTGTCGGACATTTACGGCCGCAAGCGACTGTTCATGTACGCCATCGTCATCTTCGTGGTCGGTTCCGCGCTGTGCGGCCTGGCCCAATCCATGTACGAGCTGGCCGCGTTCCGCGCCTTCCAGGGCATCGGCGCCGGCGGCATCATGCCGCTGGCACTGGCGATCATCGGCGACATCATTCCGCCGCGGGAGCGGGCTCGCTACCAGGGCTACATGATGGCCGTCTTCGCCAGCGCCTCGGTCCTCGGCCCGGTGCTGGGCGGGCTGCTGTCCGGCACTGACAGCTTCCTCGGCACCGCCGGGTGGCGCTGGATCTTCTACATCAACGTCCCGATCGCCGCCATCGCCCTCGTGGTGATCGCCAGGGTGCTGCGCATCGACCACGTACGCCGCGAGCGGCGCATCGACTGGTACGGCTCGGCCACCCTCGCCATCGGCCTGGTGCCGTTGCTGATCGTCGCCGAGCAGGGCCAGGAGTGGGGCTGGGCCTCGATCAGTTCCTTCGCCTGCTACGTGATCGGCGCCGCTGGACTGGCCTCGTTCATCTGGATCCAGCACCGCATGGGCGACGACGCCCTGCTGCCGCTGCGACTTTTCCGCAGCCGCACCTTCTCGGTCGCCTCGGCGCAGGCCGCCGTCATCGGTATGGCCATGTTCGGTGGGCTGTCGGTGATCCCGCTGTACCTGCAGATCGTCAAGGGCGCCTCGCCGACCAAGTCCGGTCTGCTGCTGCTGCCGCTGGTGGCCGGCATGATGGTGGCCTCGCTCGGCGCGGGTCGAATGATCTCCCGCACCGGTCGCTACAAGATCTACCCCGTCGTCGGCTCCGTGCTCATGGTCATCGGCATGGCCCTGATGGTCCAGGTCAGCGCCGATACGGCCCTGTGGCAGACCGACATCTACATGGTCATCTTCGGTGTCGGCCTCGGCCTGAACATGCAGAGCCTCGTGCTGGCCATGCAGAACGCGGTTCCCCCGAAGGACATGGGTGTCGCCTCGGCCGCCTCCACGTTCTTCCGGTCCGTCGGCGGCACGCTCGGCACCGCGATCTTCCTGTCCATCCTGTTCTCCCTGGCGGGCACCAAGATCGGCCAGAACTACACCAAGGCCGCGCACGACCCGTCCTACCTGGCCGCCGCCAAGGCGCACCCCGACCAGGTCGCCTCCCTGCAGCAGCACCTGGGCGGCGGACTGAATGACACCTCGTTCCTGAGTGGGCTGGTCAGGCCCCTGACCCACCCGTTCTTCGCCGGGTTCTCCTCGGCCGGGGACATCGTGTTCCTCGTCACCGCCATCCTGCTGATCGGCGCGGTCATCCTGTCGGTCTTCCTCAAGGAGGTACCGCTGCGGCTGATGTCCGGCAACCAGGCCCGCGCCCAGGCGGAAGCCGGCAAGATCGAGGAGTCGGAGCAGGTCGAGTTCGCGAACGACGACGCCCTGCTGCACTGACGACGCCTGACCACCGGTACCGGTGATGCCCGCTCAAACGGGCATCACCGGTACTTTTTTGTCCCCACCCGCCATCGGAGCTTCCCCGTACCGACCCCTCGTGGCCTGGGAAAAGTCATGGGTGGACCCGGCCGGCGTGCGTATCGTACGAAGGGGGGAAAGATCATGTTTCCAGGTAAGGGTGTGCAATGTTCTCTGGTCGCGCATGGCGCGTGGTGAATTTCGGCGAGCCGCGACGGGCGGTTGAGCTTCAGGAGCTGACCTGGGCCGAGCCGTCCCCGGGGCAGGTGCTGATCCGGGTACGGACCGCGGGCGCCGGGTACCCGGACTCGATGATGGTGGCCGGCCAGTTCCCGCTGCTCGGGCAGCCTCCGTTCGGTCTCGGCGAGGAGGCCGCGGGCGAGGTCGTGGCGGTGCCGCCCGGCTCCCGGTTCGCCGTGGGCGACCAGGTCACCGGCATCACCGCCTTCCTTGAGGGGTGGGGTGGGTACGCGGACTACGTGTACCTGCGCGAAGGGTCCATGATGCGCATCCCGTCGCGGATGACCGACGAGCAGGCCGGCGGGTTCCCGATCGGATTCCGCACCGCGTACGCGGGTCTCGTCGAGCGCGCCCCGGTCGAGGCGGGGCAGACCCTGCTGGTGCTGGGTGCGGCGGGCAGCAGCGGCGCCACGGCGCTGCAACTCGGCAAGGCGCTGGGCGCGACCGTGATCGCGGTGGCGGGCAGCCCCGAGAAGCTGGAGTTCTGCGCCCGGTACGGCGCCGACCACGGGGTGAACTATCGCACGGACGACCTGACCGCCCGGATCTCGCAGCTCACCGACGGGCGCGGGGTGAACCTGATCTACGACCCGGTGGGTGGAGCGACGGCGGCCACGGCCATGAAGAGCCTCGCCCGCAACGGCCGGATAGCGATGATCGGGGTGTCCAGCGGGGCTCCCGCGCCGCTGGACTCGATGGACATGCTGCTGCGCAACGTCAGCGCCATCGGCGTGCTCGCCCAACCGAACGACACCCCGGCGGTCGAGGCCACCGTCTGGCGTCACCTCGCCGGCATGATCGAGCAGGGGGCGATCAGCACCCCGGTGGGCAGGGTGTATGGCTTCGACGAGGTACCCCAGATGATCGCCGACCAGACCGCTCCGGGGGCGGGCAAGGTGGTGCTCCGGGTCGCCGCCGCGTAGCCGGTTCTTCCGCGACCCCCGCCGGCCGCGCTCAGGCGCCGACGTAGGCCGCGAGGTGCTCGCCGGTGAGGGTGGAACGGGCCGCGACGAGGTCGGCCGGGGTGCCCTCGAAGACGACCCGGCCGCCGTCGTGGCCGGCACCCGGGCCGAGGTCGATGATCCAGTCGGCGTGCGCCATGACCGCCTGGTGGTGCTCGACCACGATGACCGACTTTCCGGAGTCCACCAGCCGGTCGAGCAGGCCGAGCAGCTGCTCGACGTCGGCGAGGTGCAGGCCGGCGGTCGGCTCGTCGAGGACGTACACGCCGCCGTCGGTGGCCATGTGCGTGGCCAGCTTGAGCCGCTGCCGCTCGCCGCCGGACAGCGTGGTGAGCGGCTGGCCGATGCCGAGGTAGCCGAGCCCGACGTCAACCAGCCGGCCGAGGATGGCGTGCGCGGCGGGGGTGCGCGCCTCGCCGACGCCGAAGAACTCCTCGGCCTCGGTCACCGACATCGCGAGCACCTCGCTGATGTCACGGCCGCCGAGCCGGTACCCCAGCACCGCCGCGTCGAACCGCCTGCCCTCGCACTCCTCGCAGGTGCTGGCGACGCCGGCCATCATGGCCAGGTCGGTGTAGACGACGCCGGCGCCGTTGCAGTTCGGGCAGGCGCCCTCGGAGTTGGAGCTGAACAGCGCCGGCTTCACGTCGTTGGCCTTCGCGAAGGCCTTGCGGATCGGGTCGAGCAGGCCGGTGTACGTCGCCGGGTTGCTCCGCCTCGAGCCACGGATCGCGCCCTGGTCGATCGACACCACCCCGGCGCCGGCCGGGATCGACCCGCGCACGAGCGAGCTCTTGCCGGAGCCGGCCACGCCGGTGACGGCGACCAGTACCCCGAGCGGGACGTCGACATCGACGTCGCGCAGGTTGTGCTCGGTCGCGCCGCGGATCGCGAGCTGGGCGGTGGGCGTGCGTACCTTTTCCTTGAGCGTCGCCCGGTCGCCGAGGTGGCGGCCGGTGATGGTGCCGCTGGCCCGCAGCTCGTCGACGGTGCCCTCGAAGCAGACGGTGCCGCCCGCCGTACCGGCGCCGGGGCCGAGATCGACCACGTGGTCGGCGATGGCGATGGTCTCGGGCTTGTGCTCCACGACGAGTACCGTGTTGCCCTTGTCCCGCAGCCGCAGCAGCAGGTTGTTCATCCGCTGGATGTCGTGCGGGTGCAGGCCGATGGTGGGTTCGTCGAAGACGTAGGTGACGTCGGTGAGCGAGGAGCCGAGGTGACGGATCATCTTGACCCGCTGCGCCTCGCCACCCGACAGCGTGCCCGACGGCCGATCGAGCGAGAGGTAGCCCAGCCCGATCTCCACGAACGAGTCGAGCGTGTGCCGCAGCGCGGCCAGCAGCGGCGCGACGGACGCCTCGTCCAGTCCCTCCACCCATCCGGCCAGGTCGCTGATCTGCATCGCGCAGGCGTCGGCGATGTTGATCCCCTCGATCTTCGAGGACCGGGCGGTCTCGGCCAGCCGGGTGCCGCCGCAGTCGGGGCAGGTGGTGAAGGTGACCGTCCGCTCCACGAACGCCCGGATGTGCGGCTGCAGGGAGTCGACGTCCTTGGACAGCATCGACTTCTGGATCCTCGGGATCAGGCCCTCGTAGGTCAGGTTGATCCCATCAACCTTGATCTTGGTCGACTCCTTGTAGAGCAGATCATGAAGCTGCTTCTTGGTGAACTTCTTGATCGGCTTGTCCGGGTCGAAGAAACCGCAGCCCGTGAAGATGCGGCCATACCACCCGTCCATGCTGTACCCGGGAATGGTCAGCGCGCCCTCGTTGAGCGACTTGCTGTCGTCGTACAGCTGGGACAGGTCGATGTCGTTGACCGAGCCCCGGCCCTCACAGCGCGGACACATGCCGCCGAGGATGCTGAAGCTGCGCCGCTCCTTCACCGTCTTCCCGCCGCGCTCGAGCGTGACCGCGCCCGCCCCGCTGATCGAGGGGATGTTGAAGGAGAACGCCCGGGGCGAGCCGATGTGCGGCCGCCCGAGCCGACTGAACAGGATGCGCAGCATCGCGTTGGCGTCGGTGGCGGTGCCGACCGTGGAGCGCGGGTCGCCACCCATCCGCTGCTGATCAACGATGATCGCGGTCGTCAGCCCCTCGAGCACGTCGACCTCGGGCCGCGCCAGCGTGGGCATGAAGCCCTGCACGAAGGCGCTGTACGTCTCGTTGATCAACCGCTGCGACTCGGCGGCGATCGTGCCGAACACCAGCGAGCTCTTGCCCGAGCCGGAGACGCCGGTGAACACCGTCAGCCGGCGCTTCGGGATCTCGACGCTGACGTCCTTGAGGTTGTTTTCGCGCGCGCCGTGCACCCGGATCAGGTCGTGGCTGTCGGCGACCTGCGCGGCGGCCGAGCGCCGCTGGGTCCTCGCGGTCGTGCTCATGGTGCCTCCAGCTGGCTTGTTGGCGGACCGCCGGCGGCCGCCGCGCGTCGGCTCGTCACGGGCGGCCCGCTCGCCTGGCGCCGTACGCGGCGCGGGGCGGTTCGGCGCTGACAGCGTACGCGGGACGGGGCCGGTACGGGCGAGGGACCGGTCGCCCCGGCCCCGGAGCCCGCACCGGCCCTCGCCCCGCGGCGGTTCTGGGCCCGCACCGGCTCACGCCCCGCGGCGGTTCTGGGCCCTCACCGGTCCTGAACCAGGCCCAGGACGTTGCCGTCGGGGTCGGTGACGGCGGCCACCAGGCGGCCACCACCGACGTCGTGCGCGGCCTCCTTCACCGTGGCACCGGCGGCGGTCACCTCGGCCAGCTTCGCCTCGATGTCCGGCACGTGCCAGTACGCCACCGGCGAGGTCATGCCCTGCGGTCCACCATTGGGCACCAGCCCGATGTGCTGGCCCTCGGCCTCGAACCCGACGTAATAGGGACCGTCGGTCTGCGGCGCCACGCCGAGCAGGGCGGAGTACACCGCCTTGGCCGCCGCCAGGTCGGACACCGGATGCAGTACAGTCTTGATTCCCTGGGTGGAAGAGCCGGTCATGGTCACTCCTGTTGTAGCGGGTCGCGTCGACCCGGTGTGTCGGGTTGCGGTTATCAACGAGCGGGGATCCCGGAAGTCGGCCTATCGGGCCGCCCGGCCGGGGTCGGCCATGATCCAACCGGTCCCGTCCTGCGTCGTTCGCATGGCGTTCACGCTAACCGCGGCGCCGTGACCAGCGCTTCTTGATTCCTGATCGATCTGATCACCCGTTCCGCCACGCCCGACGGCCGGCCCGCCGTCGCCCCTGCCGCGTGGTGCTCGCGAACTAGCGCAGCCGCCGGGAGGCGGCGAATCCGCTGATTCTCCGCGAATCGCGCCACCGCATCGAAGTGGCCTTAACTCTGTTGGCGCGGAACAGCGCACTCTGAGTGGCTGATGTAGCACTCTGAGTACACATCGATGGATGGAGGTGGCGATGATGCGCACGCCCACACTGGTCATGGACCTATCGGCCGTCGAGGAGGCCTACCGCCGGTTCACCGCGGTGATGCCGTCCATCGCCGTGCATTACGCGATGAAGTGCAACCCGCACGGGGAGGTCCTGGCCACGCTGCTGTCGCTGGGCTGCCGGTTCGAGATCGCGTCGGCGCCGGAACTCGACCGGCTACGCACGCTCGGCGTTGACCCGTCGACTGTGCTCTACAGCAATCCCGTCAAACCCGGCACACACATTCGCGCCGCGTACGCCGCCGGCGTGCGCTGCTTCGCGTTCGACTCGCTGGAGGAGGCGACCAAGCTGGGTGCCCTGGCGCCGGGCTCGAACGCCACCGTCCGGCTGAACGCGGGCGCCACCCGCAGCGGCGTACCCAGCGAGGGGAAGTTCGGCGTGGACCCGGACACCGCCGTGCGGCTGCTGGTACAGGCACGCTCGCTCGGGCTGCGCCCGTTCGGGGTCGCGTTCCACGTCGGCTCGCAGATGCTCCTCCCGCAGGCGTGGCAGCCGCCGCTCGTGGCGGTTCGTCACATGATGCAGCGGTTGGCGGACAAGGGGATCTTCCTGCAAATGGTGGATCTCGGCGGGGGCTTCCCGGCCCGGTACGGCGTGACACCGCCACCGCTGGAGTCCTACGCCGCCGTGATCGAGCGCGGCCTGGCGGCGTTACCCTACCCGGTGCGGGCGGTGGTCGAGCCGGGTCGGGCCATCGCGGCCGAGGCGGGCACGCTGACCGCGACCGTCATCGGCACCGCGTTCCGGGGCGGCAAGCGGTGGATCCACCTGGATGTCGGCGCGTTCAACGGGTTGATGGAGAGCCTGGAGACGGGCAACGAACTGCGCTTCCCGGTCAGCGACTCCCGGGGCAGCGCGATCCGCGACCGGTTCACGCTCACCGGCCCGACCTGCGACAGTCAGGACACCATCCTCTTCGACGTCGAACTATCCGCCGATCTATCGACGGGGGACCTCGTCCACATCGGAACGACGGGCGCCTACACGACGGTGTACGCCTCGACGTTCAACGGATTCGAGATGCCAACGGTCAGATGCGTATCGGGGAGCCGGCCGGTTGGCGCCGCGATCGATTGAATCTATCCGTCACGATAGGTACTGTCGCGACTACGCGGGGTTCCCGGACGTCTCGATCATCCTCAATACCGGTGACCCCTGGTTGAGGTGAATCGACTCGGAGGGGATCCCCCATGAGACGCCGACGCTTCAGACTCTCGCTCGCCGTACTCTCCCTCGCCGCTTCCGGCCTGATCGCGGTGCCGGCCCCGGCACACGCGGGGCCGGAGACCGCCACCACCACCGCCTACTCGGCGGTCATCCGGCGGACCAGCTACGGCATCCCACACATCACCGGGTCCAGCCTGGCGAACGTCATGTTCGGCCAGGGCTGGGCGTACGCCGAGGATCGGTTCTGCGACCTCGACGACCAGGTCATCAAGGTACGCAGCCAACGCTCCAGGTGGTTCGGGCCGGGGACCGGCGACATCAACATCGCCACCGACCTGGGCTACCGGGAAATCGACATCATGGGCCTGGCGACCGCGCAGCTGGCCCAGCTGTCCACGAAGGAGTCACAGGTACTCGAGGGCTACGTCGCCGGATACAACGCGTACCTGTCGAAGGTGGGCGCCGCGCACGTACCGGGGTGGTGCGCCGGGGCACCGTGGATCACCCCGATCACCGATGTGGACGTGCTCGCGTACCAGCGCGACGTGGCGCTGCTGGGCAGCGGGCAGAACTTCCTCGGCGCGATGGCCGCGGCGGCGCCACCCGGAGCAGCCGCCTCGTTGGTTCCGAAGGCGGCCGGCGCACCGGGCGTGCGCAACGCACTGGCGCAACAGGCCGGCGACGGGGCGCTGGGCAGCAACGGCTGGGCGCTGGGCAGCCAGAAATCCACCACCGGCAAGGGCGCGCTGGTGGCCAACCCGCACTTCCCGTGGCAGGGCAATCTGCGCTTCTGGGAGTCGCAGCTGACCGTCCCCAACCAACTCAACGTGTACGGCGGCAGCCTCGGCGGCATACCGGGCGTGCAGATCGGGTTCAGCGACAAGGTGGCCTGGACACACACCATCGCCGCCGGCGCCCGGTACACGTTCTACTCCCTGAACCTGGTGCCGGGGTCCCCCACCACGTACCTGGTCGACGGGGTACCCGAGGCGATGACCGCAAAGACGATCACGATCCAGGTGAAGAACGGCAGCGGCACGGTGAACTACACCACGACGCTGTACCAGAGCCGCTACGGGCCGATCATCGACCTGTCCTCGATCGACCCCAGCCTGGGCTGGAACACGGTCAGCGCGATGACCTACCGGGACGCGAACATCGACAACAACCGGGTGATGATCCAGTGGCTGGACATCGCGCAGTCCGCGGATGTCAACGGTGTCCGCAGCGCGATCGCCCAGGACCAGGGCATCCCGTGGGTGAACACGATCGCGACAGACAGCGCCGGCCACGCCTGGTACGCGGACGCCTCGCAGACCCCCGACCTGTCTCCGGCATCCACCGCGGAGTGGGAAAGCAACCCGCTGGGCATCCTGGACGGCAGCAACAGCGCCGACGCGTGGGTGGTCGCGCCCGGTGCGCGCTCCCCCGGCCTGATCCCGTTCGGCGCGCAGCCCCAGTTGTCGCGCAACGACTACGTGTTCAACGCCAACGACAGCCACTGGCTGGCCAATCCCAACCAGTTGCTGACCGGGTACTCACCGCTGCAGGGTTTCGAGGGCACCCCGCAGACCGTGCGTACCCGGCAGAACGTGGCGCTCCTTGCGGGCGGGTTCCCGGGCACGGTCGACTCGTCCGGGCGGTTCAGCCTGAACGGCCTGGGCACCGCCATCCTGTCCGACACCTCGTTCACCTCCGATCAGCTGGTCGGCACGGTGGTGGCGGCCTGCCACGCGCGGGGCTCGACACCGGTGGTGGTGGACGGTCACTCGGTGAACCTCAGCGCCGGATGCTCCGCGCTGGCCTCCTGGGATCGCACGTTCGACGTCGGCAGCAAGGGTGCGGTGCTGTGGCGGGAGACCATCGCGTCGGTGCTCGACCAGGATTCGGACGCGCTCAGCGATGCCGGCCCACTGTGGGGGGTGGGTTTCAACCCGGCCGACCCCGGCCACACCCCGCGCGGCGCGCCCGCCGATTCGACGCCACTGCTGCAGGCGATGGCACGGGCGATCGTCCGGCTCGGCAGCCTCGGCTACGCGCCGAACGTGCCGCTGCAAACGGTGCAGTACACCATCAGAAACAACACGAGGATCCCCGTTCCGGGTGCGAACGAGAACGTGGGCATCGCGAACGCGGTGTACTTCGAGGACGACACGAACACCTCCAATGAGCCGCGGATGACCAACGGCACCGCGATCCCCGGCACCGACCTGACCACCGCGGGGTACGTCGTCAACTACGGCACCAGTTTCCTGGCCACCGTGCAGTACACCGCGTCCGGCCCGCAGGCCCGGGGTCTGCTCACGTTCGGCGAGTCCGGCAACCCGTCCTCGTCGCATTACTCCGACCAGACCCAGCTGTTCAAGACCAAGACGCTGCGGCCGATGCTCTACACCGACAGCGCGATCAACAGCGATCCGAACCTGTCCGTCGAGGCGATCCTGAGCCTGCACTTCGGCTGAGACCCGCCACGCTCCCCCGGCGCGGGCCGTCGATCGGCCCGCGCCGGGGCCGAGCCCGGCACCTGACGGTCCGGCTGCGCAAGGCCCGGCGCCGCGAACCCCGTTGGCCTCCGGCCGGCCCGTTGGCCCCCGTCGGCTCATCTGCCCCCGCCGGCCCCGCCGATCCCCGCTGGCCCTCCGCCGGCCCCCGGAGGATGAGCTGGCTCACAGGACTGCCGTGCGGGAATAGCACGGCCGCCGCGGTGTTGAAGTGCATGCAAACGCATAAACCTTGGGACGGCGTCCGGCCGGACCGGGAAGCGTTGAGGCACAGGTGCGGAGGTAGGAAGCCATGCAGTTCGGGATCTTCTCGGTGAGCGACATTACTCGGGACCCGGTGTCGGGGGAAACTCCGAGCGAGGCGGAGCGCATCGACGCGGTTGTGCGGATCGCCCAAAAGGCCGAAGAGGTGGGACTCGACGTCTTCGCGATCGGCGAGCACCACAATCCACCGTTCTTCTCCTCCGCCCCCTCGACGCTGTTGGCGTTCATCGCGGCGACCACCCAGAAGTTGATCGTCACGACGTCGACGACACTGATCACCACCAACGACCCGGTGCGCATCGCCGAGGAGTACGCGATGCTGCAGCACCTGGCGAAGGGCCGGCTGGACCTGATGCTCGGGCGCGGCAACACCGCGCCGGTCTACCCGTGGTTCGGCCAGGACATCCGCAAGAGCCTGCCGCTGGCGCTGGAGAACTACAACCTGCTGCACCGCCTGTGGCGGCAGGACGTGGTGGACTGGGAGGGGAAGTCCCGCACGCCCCTACAGGGCTTCACGTCGGTGCCGCGCCCGCTGGACGACGTGCCGCCGTTCGTGTGGCACGGCTCCATCCGGACCCCGGAAATCGCCGAGCAGGCCGCATACTACGGTGACGGTTTCTTCGCCAACAACATCTTCTGGCCCAAGGAGCACTACATCCGCCTGATCGGGTTCTACCGGCAGCGTTACGCCCACTACGGCCACGGCAGCGAGAAGCAGGCCATCGTCGGCCTGGGCGGCCAGGCCTACCTCGCGAAGAACTCGCAGGACGCGAAGCGGGAGTTCCGGCCCTACTTCAACGAGGCACCGGTCTACGGGCACGGGCCGACGATGGAGGAGTTCATGGATTCCACGCCGCTGTCGGTGGGCAGCCCGCAGGAGGTCATCGACAAGACACTGACCTTCCGCGAGTCCTTCGGCGACTACCAGCGACAGCTGTTCCTCATGGACCACGCCGGGCTGCCCCTGAAGACCGTGCTCAACCAGCTCGAACTGCTCGGCTCGGAAGTGGTTCCGGTGCTGCGCAAGGAACTGGCCGCCAAGCGCGACCCCGAGGTACCCGACGCCCCGACACACGAGAGCCTGATCACGGCCAAGTACGGCGACCAGCCGCCACGCCAGCCACGCCCGAACGCCAACCGCGGCGACAACGTGACCGGCTCGTCCCCGTACCAGGACACCGCGCCCGAGGTGCGGACGAGCTACCCGAGCCTGTGATGCGCGGCAGGGCTCGACTGGCCAACGACGCGTGGGAGGCTCTCCTGACCGCCCACGCGTCGTTGCTCCGGCAGTTCGCCGCCGAGGGCAGCTGGCAGGATGTGTCGATGCGCGAGTACGACGTGCTCTACACCCTGTCCAAGTGCGACGAGCCGGTACGCATCGGCGAGCTGCACCGGCACGTCCTGCTCAGCCAACCGGCGCTGTCGCGCCTGGTGGACCGGCTGGTGGAACGGGGACTGGTGGAACGCGACGCCGACCCGGCCGACGGGCGCGGCGTCCGGCTGGCCCTGACCGAGGCCGGCCGGGCCCGGCAGCGCGAGGTGGGGCGCCGGCACGGCCTCAGTGTGGCCCGCGCCCTGGGTTCGAGGCTGAGCAGCGAGGAGCTGCGCCAGCTTGAGGCGATCGGCCTCAAGCTGGCCGGACCGGCCACTTCCGACGATCCGACGACAACCGACAGGAACGAGGAGACGCCAAGATGAGCACGTACCGGCTGGTGGTGGTCAACGCCGGAACCAGCGACCCCTCCTCGACCCGACTGCTGGCCGACCGGGTCGCCAGCCGCGTCAGCGCGCTGGCGGCCGGGCGCGGCGCCCAGGTCGCGGTCAGCGTGATCGACCTGAGGGAGTTGGCCAGCGAGATCGCCACGGCGCTGGTCTCCCAGCTGATCGGACCCAAGCTCCAGAAGGCAATCGAGGCCCTCGGCCAGGCCGACGGAATCGTGGCCGGCGCACCGGTCTACAAGGCCGGGCCCAGCGGGCTGTTCACGTCGTTCTTCCAGGTGCTGGACGACGACCTGCTCATCGCCAAGCCCGTGGTGCTGGCCGCGACCGCCGGGACGGCGCGGCACGCCCTCGTGGTGGACGAGCAGATGCGGTCCCTGTTCGCCTACCTGCGCGCGCTGACCGTGCCGACCTCGCTGTTCGCCGCCCCCGAGGACTGGGGCGACGGCGCGCTGAACAAGCGGATCGATCGCGCCGCGGTCGAGCTCGTCCTGCTCATGGCCAGCGGCTTCGCCCAGCAGGTCAAGGACGAGTCGTGGCAGAGCTACCAGCACGAGTTCGGCAGCGCCGGCGGCACCGAGACCGGCATCGAACTCGACTCCGACCTGATGCGCCTGGCCGCCGGCGGCTCCGGCGGCTGACCCCACCACGTTCGCGCGCGGGTCCGGCGTGCCGCTTCAGTAGCGGACATCGCCGGCCAGCAGCGGCGGGTAGACGCCCGAGGTCTCGCCGTCGACAGTGGCGCCCGCGAACTGGAGCATCGCCCGCAGCGCGCCGTGCATCGGCGCCGGGTAGTTCAGGGTCGGGGCGGAGACCTCGTCCAGCACCCGGAGCTGTTCCGGGCTCAGGGTCACCCCCAGGCCGGCCAGGTTGCTCTCCAACTGTCCCACGCGCCGGGCCCCGACGATCGGCACGACGGTGCCCGCGCGGGCGCGCAGCCAGGCCAGCGACACCGCCGCCGAGGTGGTGTCGAGCGCGTCGGCGACGGCTGCCACGGCATCAATGACGGCGAATTCCTCCTCCGTGGGTTGGCCGACGAAGGAGGTGCGGGCCGAGTCGGACACCGGCGCGCCGCGGCGGTACTTGCCGGACAGGAACCCGTTCCGCAACGGGCTCCACGGCACCAGCGCCAGGCCCTGGTCGAGCGCGAACGGCGCCAGTTCACCCTCGACGGTGCGGGCCAGCAGCGAGTACTCGACCTGCAGCGCGACCAGCGGGGTCCAGCCTCTCAGCAGCGCCATGGTGTGGGCCTGCGCGGTGAACCAGGCGGGGGTGTTGGAGAACCCGAGGTACCGGATCTTGCCGGCCCGCACCAGGTCGTCGAGCGTGCGCAGGGTCTCCTCGATCGGGGTGTGCCGGTCCCAGTTGTGCAGCCAGTACAGGTCGAGGTAGTCAGGTGCGCAGCCGGCGCAGGGTCTCGTCGAGCTGGGCGATGATCGACGTGCGCCCGGCCCCGCCGCCGTTGGGATCGCCGGGGTAGAGGTTGGTGAAGAACTTCGACGCGAGTACCACGTGCTCGCGCCGCCCGGGACGCGCGGCGAAGAAGTCACCGAGGATCTTCTCCGAGTGCCCGTTGGTGTAGAAGTTGGCAGTGTCGATGAAGTTCCCGCCGAGATCCAGGTAGGTCCGCAGGATCGTTTCGGACTCGGCCACATCGCAGCCGGCCCCGCCGGGATCCTCGCCGAAGGTCATCGCGCCGAGGGCGAAGGGGCTGACCCGCAGCCCGGAGCGGCCGAGGGTGACGTAGTGATCGAGTGGCATCTGGGGTACTCCCGCGGGTTGTCGAAACGGGCCGGACGGCTCACTCCCATCGAACGTCGGCCGTGCGGCGTCGGGTAGACCGATCCGCGCGGAGTCTTGCCCGATCCTCTCGACATCGCGAGGATCGGGTAGCCGGGCGGGTGGCCGCGTGGTTCCGTGGAGGGGTGCTCGACACCCGACCGCTGGACGAGATCCGGGGCCGCATCGCGACCCACGCCCGCCCCGATCTGCGAACCTCGATCGATGGGCTGCTACTGGCCAGGGTCGAGACGGCGGCGCGGGAGCATTCGCTGACCGAGCCGCTGCTGGTCGTCATGGCCCAGGGCGGCAAGCGCCTGTTGCTCGGCGACCAGGTCTTCGAGTACCGGGCCGGGGAGTTTCTCGTGGTCACCGCGGACCTGCCGGTCACCGGCCACTTCATCGGCGCCAGCCGCCGGGCGCCGGCGCTGGGCGTGGGGCTGGTACTGCGCCCGGCCGTCATCGCCCCGCTGCTGATGCGCACGCCGGTCGGCCAGTGGTCCCGCGGTGCGGCCGCCCAGCCCGCGATCGCGACCGGCGAGGCCGGCCCCGAGCTGATCGACGCCATGGCGCGCATGCTGCGGCTGCTCGACCACCCCTCGGACGCTCCCGTGCTCGCTCCGCTGATCGAGCAGGAGATTCTCTGGCGGATGCTCACCGGCCCGCAGGGGCCGATGATCCGGCAGATCGGCCTGGCCGACAGCGGCCTGTCCCACATCGGCCGGGCGATCGGTTGGATCCGCGACAACTACGCCGAACCGATGCGGGTCGCCGACCTGGCCCGGCTGTCGGGGATGAGCCCATCCGCGTTCCACCGGCATTTCCGCGCCGTCACGGCCATGAGCCCCCTGCAGTTCCAGAAGCACATCCGGCTTCAACAGGCGCGCTCGCTGCTGACCGCTCGCCCCGGCGACGTCGCCCGCGTCGGGCACCTGGTCGGGTACGACAGCCCCACGCAGTTCAACCGGGAATACCGCCGGCTGTTCGGCACCCCACCCGGCCGGGACGCCGCGCGGCTACGCACCGGGGCCGGTGCCGGACCGGTCCGGCACCTACCCTGAACGCCCGCCGGTCACCAGCCGGCGGGCCGCGTCGCGGGCCCGGCGCTTGGTGGGCTCCAGCGCCCCGGCCGGGTCGCCGAAGATCCCCTCGGCCAGGAAGGCCGCGAAGCCGTGCGCCGTGGCGCCCACCGCGTGGATGAGGTCGAGCGCCCCGGCGGGATCCCGGACGAGCCGCGCGGCCGGCTCCCGGAGCAGCTCCAGGACCCGGTCGCCGGCCCGCCCCAGCTCGGGGTAGAGCTGCTTGTCCAGTCCGGTGGCGAAGGTGATGTCGAACAGTGCCCTGCTGTCCGCGGAGAACTGCACGTACGCGGCGGCGAACGCGGCGAGCTGCTCGACCGGGTCCCGCTCACCGGCCATGGCGGCGGAGAAGCGCTCGTACTGCCGCTCGTAGCCGGTGCGTGCCAGCTCGGCCAGCAGCGCTTCCTTGTCCGCGAAGTGCTTGTACGGTGCCGCCACGCTGACGCCCGCCCGGCGGCTCGCCTCGGCCAGCGTGAATCCCTGGGCGCCACGCTCGGCGACCAGTTCCAGGGCGGCGCGCACCAGGGCATTACGCAGGTCACCGTGGTGATGGCCGGTCGGGCGCGCGGTTGGCACCCGCCAAGGTTAACGCCATTCACTTCGCCGTTGGCACCCGATGGTTAATGTCGCTAACCTGGTTAGTGCCGTTAACCATTCGGGAGGTACCCATGCCCGGCTTCGTCTTCGACCACGTCGGCCTCTCGGTCGCCGATCTCGACGCGCAGCGCCGCTTCTACGGTGAGGCGCTCGGCCTCACCGAGGCGGAGGAGACCGTCGACCTGCCGGCGGCACACGTCCGGACGGCGATCCTGCGTGCCGGCAACGGCCTGAAGATCGAGCTGATCGAGCGCCGCGGTTCCCTGCCCCAGGAGTTCGCCGACCCGTTCGACGGCGCCGGCGCCCAGGGCTACTTCCACTGGGCGGTCTACGTCGAGGACCTCGGCGCGGCGTTCGCGAGCGTGCTCGCCGCCGGCGCCCGCGAGGTGTCCGCGCCCGCGGACGCGGTACGGCCCGGAATGCGCTTCGCCTATGTCAAGGACCCCGAGGGCAACCTGCTCGAACTCATCCAGCCCGCGAACCGCCCCGCCTGACCGCACCGTCCCGCGGGACCGTCCCGCCGGACCGCACCGGCGCGGCGCGACCTGGGGCGGGCCCGGGACGGCCGGAATCGCTGGCGGTAGTGTCACTGGACGTGAAGCTGCGTGAGACCGAGGTGCTGGTTCCGGCGCCCGACTGTCAGATCCGTTCGGTGGTCATCAGCCCGGTCGGCGAGGGGCCGTGGCCGGGCGTGCTGCTGTACACCGACATCTTCCAGTTGACCGAATCGACGCTGCGTACGGCACGGCGCCTGGCCTCGGCCGGATACCTCGTCTGCGTACCCGAGATCTACCCGCGCGCGCTGGCCGGCGTCGCGCTGGAGTTCGATGACGCCGGCAAGCAGGCCGGACTCGCGGCCGCCGCCGGCACCAGCACCGCCCAGTTCGACTCGGACCGCGTCGCGGTGCTCGACTTCATGGAGCAGCGCGGTGACATCACCGAGCTGCGGGCGGTCGGCTTCTGCCTGGGCGGCCACCTCGCGTTCCGGGCCGCCTTCGACCCGCGCGTGGCGGCGACCGTGTGCTTCTACCCGACCGGACTGCACGACGGCGCGCTCGGTGCCGACGACGCGGGATCGCTGGCCCGCGCCGCCGACATCCACGGCCGGCTGATGGTCATCTTTGGCTCCCGGGACCCGCACGTGCCCGCCGACGCGCGGCTGCGGACCCTCTCCGCCCTCTACGCCGCCGGCCTGGAGGACCTTGAACTGCACGTGTACGCCGGGGGCGAGCACGCGTTCATGCGCGACATCGGCGCCCGGCACGACCCGGAGCTCACCGACCTCGCGCTGACCGAGGCGGTCTCCTTCTTCAACGGTCGGTGACCGCCGCCGGACCGGCGTCACCCCGCCCCCGCCGGGCGGGGTGACGCCGGTCAGCAGCTCTCGTTGCGCTGCTGACACGCCTCCTGCCCGGTCTTCGCGTAAACCACCTTGGGGCTGCCCGGCAGCGTCTGCCAGTAGTAGTAGGGCCGCTTCGAGGTGTCCGGGTGCAGCGCGGCCGACAGCGCGTCCTTGCCCGGGTTCCCGATCGCCCCCGGCGGCAGTCCCGGGTTCAGGTGGGTGCTGTAGGGGTCCTGCGTACTCGTCAACTGGGACATCGTGAGGTTCTCGGAGTCCTGCGCCGAGTGCCCGGTGATGCGCAGCCAGTAGTTGACCTCGCTGTCGATCTCGAGCTTGGCCCCGGAATCACCGCCGTCCGGACGATAGATGCGGTTGTACACGACCTCGGCGACGCCGGCCATGTCCGGCTGTGACGCCGCCTCCTCCTGGGCGATGGACGCCGTGATCAGGACCTCGTACGGCGTCATGCCCAGCGTCTTGGCGCCGGCCTCGATGTTCAACTGGCTGGACCCGGCCGCATCCATGAACTCCTTCACCATCGTGCTCAGCATCTGCTTCGCGGTCTCGCCCGGCTGGAACGTGTAGGTGTCCGGAAACAGGAAGCCCTCGATGGAGATGATGGACTTCTTGCCGTCGTCGCGGGTGTACCAGGAGGACGGGACGCCCAACGACTCGGGGTCCTTGGCCGCCGCGACGAAGTCGGCCACCGGAACGCCGGTCTTCTCGTGCAGCTTCTCGAAGATGTCCACCGAGATCATGCCCTCGGTGATGGTGATGCCGTTCGACACCAGGTTGGCCAGGCTGCCGTCCGAGTTCTTCGCCAGCAGCATGTCCAGCGCGTTGGCGGCGCTCATTCGCTTGTGCAGGTTGTAGGAGCCCGGCTGGATCTTCACGCTGTCCGGGTTGCTGGCGGCGGCCTTGAAGAACGCCTTCTCGCTCTTGATCACGCCTAGCTTCGTCAGCGACGCTCCGATCAACGTCGCGGTGTCGCCGGGATTGACGGTCGCCTGCACGGTTCCCGAGCCGGAACCGGAGTAGTCCGGAGTCGCGAACCGCGTCTCGTACACGCGGAAGCCAACCAGACCGACGGCGCCGACGAAGCCAACGATCAGCACGAGTACGAGCGTCAGCACCCCGCGGCGCTTGCGGCGCGGCCGCCGCGGGCCCTCGCCGTCCGCTTCGCCGTCCCCGAGGCCCCGGCCGGTGTCGTCGCCACGGTCGTCGGCGTCGCCGAACCGGCCGCGGTCACGCGCGGGCTGGCCGTAGACCCGATCGCTGTAACCCCGGTCGCCATAACCCGGCTCGCCATAGCCCGGGTCGCCATAGCCGCTGGCGCCGTGGCCCGGGTCGCGATAGCCACTGTCGCGATAGCCACTGTCGCGATAGCCATTGTCTCCGGCATAGCCCGGGTCGCCGTGACCGCGATCGCCGTGGGTCCGGTCGTCGTAACCGCGATCGGCGTGGCTCCGGTCGCCGTAGCCGCGATCGGCACGGCCCCGATTGGCGTAGCCGAGATCGGAGTGAGCCTGGTCGGCGTAGCCCCGGTCGTCGTGACCCGGGCCGGGGTATCCGGCGGAGTAGCCCGCGTCGTCGTAGCCGGGGCCCGCGTGTCCCGCATCTCCGCGACCGGGGATGGGGTATCCGGCGGTGTCGTAGCCGGAGGGGGCGAATCTCGGATCGGCGTAGCCGTCGCGATGTCCGCCGTCGTAGCGGTCATGAAGTCCGGTGTCGTAGCCGTCGCGCTGGGCGTTGCCGCGCGATTCGGGGCCACGGGGGTCTGGCTGGACGCGGGGATCCGGCTGGGCTCGGGGATCCGGCGGCTGGACGCGGGGATCCGGCTGGACGCGGGGGCTCGCGAAGCCGCCGGTCTCCGGGATGCCGCGCTGGAATCCGGTCTCGCCGCGGCCACCGCGGCCGTCGTCGTGGCCCCAGGAGCCCGTCGGATAGTCGGCCGCGGGGCCGGGGCCGGGGACGGCGCGGGGATCGGTGGCATGCGCGGGGGCGGCACGGGAGTTGGTGGTCTCGGTCGGAGGTTTCCGCCGGCCGCGCGCTCCGCCGCGCTGGCGGGGAGCCGGTTCATCGTCAAAGCCGCGCTCGATGAAGCTCGGCGCGTAGCCGGAGTCGTCACCGTATGATGTCGGCGGGTACGCATCGTAACCGGGTTCGGAATACCCCGGTGGCTCGTAACCGTACCCGTCCGGCTCGGCACCGCCCTGGGCGTCCTGCCCCGTTGAGTATCCGTGGCCCGGCGCGGAGCGCCGCCGCCGCTCGTGACCTCGGCCGTCATCGTAGGGCTGATTACGTCCGTCTATCATTCGTGAACGCCCTCCCCGAGAGCCGAACACGCGACAGGGTCGATTCGATCGCCGTGCGCATTCATCGCACCCACTCCCGCGTCCTCCGAGCCAGCTCCGATAACGACAGCCCGCTGACACTATCCCGTGGCGCGTGGTTGGGCCAGCGCGGCAATACAACGCTCATCGATATCTTGTGGCACGGACGGACCCGCGCTATCCAGTGAAGCTCCGTGACGGAGAGTAACCACGGTCGTCGATCGCCGACGGATGCTCCGCCGGCGCACCGCCAGCACTGTCAGTGCGCGACCGTGGGCACCGAGTTCGTTTCCCGAGCGGCGGTGACGAAGTCCCGGAGGACGGGGTCGGTGTTGTCGGCGAGTGTTGGCCACCTCGGCGCCGATCCGAGGCGGGGCGTCGAAATCGTCGCGGGCCAGCCAGAAGTCGCGGAACGGCCCCGACGCGGCGGGTAGCGCGACGAACGTTTCGTCGGCCAGGTCGCGCAGCCGGACGGTCTCGCGGGTGACGAGCCGGTGCCCGGTGGGCAGGGCCACCCGCCGCCGGTCGCGGTGGATGGTCTCGGTGGCCAGTTCGCCCTGCCCCGGTACCGGCGCGCCGCCGTCCAGCTCGGCCTGTTCAGCGGGGCGACCCTCGCTCCGCTGACGATCGGCGCGCTGTCCACCACGCTCGGTGTCAGCGCCGCCGTGCTGGTCGCCGCGGCCGCGACGCTGACCGGAGCACTCGCCATCGAGGGCGGCGCCCTGCGGCTGAGGAACCGACCGCTAGCATCGCGACGGCCACAACGGCGGGCCGGCACCTCCGCCCGGTCGGCGCGGGAGACGGATCAGCGGAACGGCACCGGAACGGCGACCGGCATCCACTATGGATGAACACGGACCGCGAGTCGCCGTCCCGGAGACGGATTCTCGCGCGACAACGTGAAACTGGTTTCGCCATTCCGCTCCGAGGGGTACTTCCAGGTCATGGACTTCATTCTTTGGATTATCGCGGTCATTCTCGTCATCTCCGGAATCTTCGCGCTGGTCCGCCGCCAGCTTATGTGGGGCATCCTGCTCATCATCGTCGGACTGCTGGTCGGCCCCGGCGGTGTCAGCATCTTCAGTTAGGCAGCGGGTGGTCTGCCATCCCGGCGCGGCGGCGCGACACGGCGGCTGTGCGGCTGCCCCCATTCGGGGCGGCCCGCACAGCCGCCGTCGACCGGCGTCGGGCCGGCCGGCTACCAGGCGAAGAAAGGGGCGCCATGCGCCCGATGGTGAGCTTCGGCGATGACTGACGTCAATCCCGATGACGAGGGCCGGGGCCGGCAGGATTCGTCCGGCGGACCGCGTGCCGCGGCCGACGGACGCAGCGAGACCCCGATGGAGCGCTGGGACCGCAATCTGGGCGAGTTGCTCCAGGAACTGCGGGTGGCCCAGACGGGGGTGCAGATTCTGTTCGCGTTCCTGTTGACCCTGCCGTTCACCAATCGCTTCGCGCGGGTCGGCTGGCTGGACCGGGACGCGTACCTGGCCACCCTGGTGGCCTCGGCGACGGCCAGCGCCCTGCTGATCACGCCGGTCAGCTACCACCGGCTGGTGTTTCGCAGCGGGCGCAAGCCTCAACTGGTACGGATGGCCTCGGTGCTGGCCGAGGCGGGCCTGGTGTTTCTTCTGGTGGCGGTGGCGGGCGCGGTGTTCGTGGTGGTGGACGCGGTCTCCGGCACGTGGGCGGGGGCCGTGCTCGCCGCCGTGATGGCCGCGCTGTACGTGTGCCTGTGGTATGTGGTGCCGCTGATCCAGCGGTCCCAACGGTAGCGGGTGCGCCGAGAGTCACGGGGCCGCTGGGAGCAGGCACGGTCCGGGCGAGGCACCGCCCGTCCGGCCCGGATAACTCATGACTACCTGCCCACGGCCGTTTCCAGTTGCGCCTTGGACATCGTGGACCGGCCCCTGATGTTGCGCCGCCTGGCCTCCTCGTAGAGCTGGTCGCGGGTGCGGCCACCGGAGCCGGAGTGCGACCGCAGGCCGCCGCGGCGGCCCGACGAAAGGTCGTGGGTCGACGAGCGGCTGGCGGTCTTCGACTCGCCGGAGCGGGCGCGCTCCTTGTTCACCGTGCGGGCGGCGATCTCCTCGGCCACGTTCTCGGACTCGCCGCGCTGCTCCGCGCTGTCCTTGACGTGCTGGTACTGGCGTTCGCGCTTGGCGCTGCATTGCTGCCGTGGCATGTCGTGTTCCTCCTCGACCCTGTCCTGTCCATCTACTGTGGACTGGTGTATCTCCGCGAGCCTTGTGCGGCTGGCCGCGGTGTGGAGCTCCGCCATCAGCATCGCGAACCCGCCTCGCCGACGAAGGCCACCGCCTGCCGGCCCGGGTAGGCGCGCTGGATGCCGATGGCGTACGGCAGCCCGGGCGCCATCGACGCGAGATTGCCCGACAGGTAGAACTCCCGCCCGCCGCGCACCTGCCAGTGCCGGGCCGCCCACGTCGCGATCGCAGTCATGGCGCCGGGTACCCGATGCCTCCCCCGGCCAATCCTGGCCGAATGCCGCCGAATCCCCGCACGGCGGTGGGCCCTCGCACGAACGGGGACCGGTGCGGTTTCCCTGAACCCGGCTTCGGGTAATTGATAGGCACGATGTCGACAGGCGCGGCGCCTCCGACTTCGCGTGGTGTTTGATTTCGGCCCGGCGAGGGTATTCGTGAACGTCGATTAAAGGAGTGTGCGACGTGGCTATCCTTCTCATCGTTCTACTGCTTGCCCTCGTGCTCGGTGGGCTGGGGTTCGCCGTTCACGTGCTGTGGTGGATCGCCCTGGCGGTGCTGGTGATCTGGTTGATCGGATTCGTGGTGCGGGGCGCCGACGCCGCCGGCACGCGCAGCCGTTGGTACCGCTGGTGATTGGCGTCGACGCGATGTGACAAGTTTCGCCTTCGCCGACCCCGGGCACAAGGACACGACCGTATCAAGGAGGTACGCGATGGGCCACGACGACAAGGTCCGCAACGAGGCCGAGCAGCTCAAGGGCAAGGTCAAGGAGTGGATCGGCGATAAGACCGACAACGAGTCCCTGCAGGCCGAGGGCATGCGGGACCAGGCTTCCGGCCGGGTGAAGCAGGCCGGGGAGCATCTCAAGGACGCCGCGGACGACGTGACCGGTCGTTGATGACGGCAGCGATAGGGGTGGCGGGCGACCGCCACCCCTATCGTGCGCCTTGAACAGCCACCACTACGGCCCGAGGGTGTGCCTCGGCCGCCTGCCGGCGGACGCCGGCAGGCGGCCGCACTCATTGTCCGAGCGCCGTGCGCAGTTCCATGACGTGGTCCTGGGTCTGGGTCAGCAGCGGCTTGAGCGCCTCCGCGACATCGGGCAGGCCCAGGTCGCCGGCCTGGGCCACGCGGTCGCGGTAGCGTTGCAGCTGAGCGGTCTCCAGCGCGAGGTCCTGGCGTAGCGCCGCGTCGTCGTCCGGCTCGTTGACGATCTGAGGCACCGCCACGGTCGGCACGCCGCCGAGGAAGTCGACCTGGTTCGCCAGCGTCATGGCGTGGGTCAGTTCCTGGCTGACGTGCTGGCGCAACTCCTCGATCAGAGCCTGGTACTGCGCGCCCTTGATGGTCGCGATGTGCTGCGTGTACTGCACGATCGACTGGTACTCCGTCGAGAGATCCTGATTGAGTAGCTCGACGAATTCTTCCTTTTCCATGAGATCACCACCGGTCATTCGAGAGCGTCGCGACGTGCACTACCCGCCGGCCGCGTCGGCTAATCCAGGGCGGCAACCAGTGCCGGTCCGGCATGACACATGCCGATCTCCCACAAACTCGGCCTGGACCAGGCGCCCGACGGGTATCGGCACGCCGACCACCGCGACGAGGGCTGGACCAAGGTCGTGCTGCACCCGTAACGACCAACCCACCCCTCACCGACCGGGTCACCGGAGCGCGACAGCCGGCGGCCTCGCCCGCCAAGGCGAGCGCTCAACCCGATTGATCATCACGCGGCATCCGTTGTCGGTTCGCCGCACGGCCACGAGGTTCGTACCATTTTTCCGATAAGGGCGAGCGCGTGAGCACGTGACGGTCGACTTACGGTGAGTGCGGTCAACCGGCGTCGAACCATGATCCCCACCAGGGGAGTTGGCTCATTGCCTGGCTATACTCGCGCACATGGCGTCACCCCCGACACTCGTACCCGGCTCGGTCGGCAGTGTCGAAACCAGATATCTCGACCTGCCGGCACCGATCCGGCTCGACTGCGGTCGAGAACTGCACCCGGTCCGGGTGGCGTACGAGACCTACGGAGAACTCTCACCGGAGCGCGACAACGTCATCCTGGTGTGTCACGCGCTCAGCGGCGACGCCCACGCGGCCGGCCACTCGGCGGAGCCACCCGCGGAAAGCACCCGTGACGGGTTCGGGGCCGAGCGCCGCGACGGTGCGGCCGGCAAGGGGCTCGGCTGGTGGGACGGGATGATCGGACCCGGCAAGGCGTTCGACACCGACCGTTTCTTCGTCATTTCCACCAACCTGCTCGGCGGCTGTCGGGGGACGACCGGCCCGTCGTCGATCGACCCCGCGACCGGCCAGCCGTACGGGTCCGACTTCCCCGTCGTCACGGTCTCGGACATGGTGCGCACCCAGCGCGCGTTCCTCGACGTGCTCGGCATTGACCGGCTCGCGGCGGTGGCCGGCGGTTCGCTCGGCGGGATGCAGGCGCTGGAGTGGGCCGTCCTGTTCCCCGACCTGGTCGACGCCGTAGTGGTGATCGCCAGCACGCACGCCCTGCACACCCAGGGCGTCGCCTGGAACGCGATTGCCCGCAATGCGATCATGGGCGATCCGGCCTGGCAGAACGGCCACTACTATGGCACGGGGCGCACGCCCGACGCCGGCATGGGCGTGGCGAGGATGGTCGGTCACGTCACCTACCTGTCCGCGCCGGCCCTGACGGAGCGGTTCGGCCGGCGGCTGCAGTTCGCCGACGACATCCGCTACACGCTGCGCGAGCCCGAGTTCGAGATCGAGAGCTACCTGCGTCACCAGGCCGGGTCGTTCGTCAAGCGGTTCGATGCCAACACGTACCTCTACACGTCGCGGGCGCTGACCTACTTCGATCTCGCGCGCCAGCACGGCGACGGATCCCTCGCGCGGGCACTGGAGGGCGTTTCGGCGCGGACGCTGCTGATCGCGTTCAGCTCGGACTGGCTGTATCCGCCGTCCGCGTCGGAACAGATCGAACAGGCGCTGCGCGCGCTCGGCAAGCCGGTCGAGTTCGAGGTGATCGACGCGCCGTACGGCCACGACTGCTTCCTGCTCGAAGAGGCGCAGCAGATCCCCATCATCCGGCGTTTCCTGGGCGACGGGGAGACCAACCCGCACAGTCGAGAAGAGAGGTCTTCGTGACCGGCGAACCACACCGTGCCGAGCAAGCCCGCGCGTTTGGATTCGAGACCCGCCAACTACATGCCGGACAGCGACCCGACCCGAACACGGGCGCGCGTGCGGTGCCGGTCTTCCAGACCACGAGCTACGTGTTCGAGGACCCCGAGTCCGCGGCGGCGTACTTCAACCTCCAGGAGTACGGCAACACCTACTCGCGCATCATGAACCCGACCGTCGCGGTGTTCGAGGAGCGGGTGGCGAACCTGGAGGGCGGCGTCGGCGGGGTCGCGTTCTCCAGCGGCATCGCCGCGCAGGCGGGCGCGCTCTTCACCCTGTTGGAGCCGGGTGACCACGTGGTGTCCTCCTCGGCGCTGTACGGCGGCACGGTCAACCAGTTCAAGCACCTGCTGCGCAAGATGAACGTCGAGGTCACCTGGGTCGACCCCGACGACCCGGAGGCGTGGCGCAAGGCGGTCCGCACCAACACCAAGGCGTTCTTCGGTGAGACGATCGGCAACCCCGCCGGCAACGTGCTGGACATCGAGACTCTGGCGACCATCGCGCATGAGCACGAGTTGCCGCTAATCGTCGACAACACGTTCGCCACGCCGTACCTGTGCCGCCCCATCGACTTCGGTGCCGACATCGTGATCCACTCAGCCACCAAGTTCATCGGCGGCCACGGCACGAGCATCGGCGGCATCGTCGTCGAGGCCGGCACGTTCGACTGGTCCAACGGTCGCTTCCCGGTCGTCGCCGATCCGTCCCCGGCCTACCACGGTCTGCAGTTCCACGAGACCTTCGGCAGCTACGGCTATCTGATGAAGCTGCGGGCCGAGACCCTCCGGGATCTGGGCGGCACGCTCGCGCCGCTCAACGCCTTCCTGTTCCTGCAGGGGCTCGAGACGCTGTCGCTGCGGATGGAGCGCCACGTCGCCAACGCGCGGAAGGTCGCGGCGTTCCTCGAGTCGCACCCGCTGGTGTCCAGCGTGAGCTACGCCGGCCTGCCGTCGAGCAAATACCAGCCGCTCGTGGAGAAGTACCTGCCGCGCGGCGCGGGCGCGGTGTTCTCGTTCGAGTGTGCCGGCGGTCGGGCCGGCGGTCAGGAACTCATCCGCGGCGTGTCGCTCTGGTCGCACCTGGCGAACGTCGGCGACGCGAAGAGCCTGATCATCCACCCGGCCAGCACCACGCACCGCCAGCTGAGCGACGAGGAGCTCCAGGCGGCCGGTGTCGCGCCGGGGACCATCCGGCTGTCGGTCGGCATCGAGTCCGTCGAGGATCTGATCTGGGACCTGGAGCAGGGCTTCGCCCAGGTCGCCGCCGCAGTGGAAAAGAGGTAATGGGGACATGACCGACCTCGGGCAGTACCAGGACCCCTTGACGATCCAGCGGGTGTTGAACACCGCGCGCACCATCGCGATCGTGGGCCTTTCCAGCAACGAGCTGCGCGCCAGTTATTTCGTGGGCTACTACCTCAAGCGGCACGGCTACCGGGTGATCCCGGTGAATCCCCGCGAGTCGGAGATCCTCGGCGAGACCTGCTACCCGAGCCTGCTCGATGTGCCCGTGCCGGTGGACGTCGTCGACGTCTTCCGCGCGCCGCAGGCCCTGCCGGGCATCGCGCGGGAGGCCGTGGAGATCCACGCCGGTACGTTGTGGTGCCAGTTCGGCGTGATCAACGAGGAGGGCGCCCGGATCGCGGAGGACGGCGGCCTCACCGTCATCATGGATCGCTGCATGAAGATCGAGCACGCCCGTTACATCGGCCGGATGCATTGGCTCGGCTTCAACACCCAGCGCATCACCTCGGTCCGCTCCGGGCTTCAGTAACGTAGTTCCTCATCGGCCGGGGCGGCCCTCGTGTGATGCGATGAGCCGCCGCCAGCCGTCCGCGTGACCTTCCCGGAAGACGATCCTCGACCGCGCGCTCAGGCGGCCGGAACGGGTGCCCGCCGGTCGACGAGGCGGTCGAACGTGGCGCCGAGCCGGTCGGCCTCGCCGCTTCCCGCGCGCCAGGCGATGAAGCCGTCCGGTCGGACCAGGAGGGCGCCGCCGCACGGGATCTGCGGCAGTTCGACCGCCCGGACCGCGATGCCCTGGCGGGCGGCGGCCGCCCGCCAGGCCGGGTCCTCGGCGCCGATGAACAGCGTGAACCGGGACCGAACCAGGTCGAGGGTGCTGACGTGCTCGGTGACCCAGGCGTGTGGGAGCCGGGAGCCGGGCGCGCCGTCGAGGGCGACGGTGAGGTCCTCGGTCGAGGGAAGCTCGGGTTCGGCGTCGATGATCGCCGTGGAGTCGTAGCGGTAGGCGGCGTGGACGATCGGGGCGTTGACGGCGCCCGCCTGGGCGCGGGCCTCGACGACGGCCGGCCCGCTCCCCCAGTGCAGGCGCGGATCGCCCAGGCGCAGGATCGCCTGCTCCATCGCGAACTGCGCGACCGGCCGGCGCTCGGTGTCGTACGTGTCCAGCAGCCCGGAGCCCGCGACACCGCGCAGCACCAGGGCGAGCTTCCACGCCAGGTTGTGCGCGTCGGCGATGCCGGTGTTCATGCCGAAGGCCCCCATCGGTGGGATGGTGTGCGCGGCATCGCCCGCCAGGAACACCCGGCCATCGAGGAAGCGTTCGGCGACGTAGGCCCGCACCCGCCACGGCATGGCGCCGAGGATCTCGATGTCCACATCGGACGAACCGAGGGCGGCACGGATGTGCTCGATGCCCGGCGCGTCCGCGCCTTCGGTGTGGAGGACCCACTCGTGATGGCCGTCGACGGTGACCAGCATCCCCTCGGCGCCCGGGTGAGTGAGCTGGCAGGCGATGAAGTGCCGGCCGCGGGTGAGGTGGCTCAGGTCGGCCCGCAGGAGCGTGTTCATCAGCGGCTGGCCCAGGTTGCCGGGGCCGTGGGTGGCGATGCCGAGCGCGCCGCGCACGGTGCTGCGCACGCCGTCCGTGGCCACCAGGTAGCGTGCCCGGACGGTGCGACCGTCGGACAGGGTCGCGGTGACGCCGTCGCCGTCCTGGGTGAACCGCTCCAGCGCCACGCCGTAGTCGACGGTCGCGCCGCGGTCGCGGGCCGCCGGCAGCAGCACGGCGTCGAGCCGGTTCTGCGGGCAGATGCCCGGCAGGCGAGCCGGGGTGTACGCGGGCGGCGGTGCGGTCCGGCCGGGCGGTGCGGTCCGGCCGGGTGCCGGCACGGGATCGCCGGCGGACAGGACGGCGGCCGCGAGCGTGTCTCCGCTGATCTTCCCCAGGTTTCCGGTCGACATGTCGACCGCGACGTCGCGGACCGAGCGCTCCAGGCCGACCTCGCGGAGGAATTCGACGGTGCGGAAGCCCACGCCGGTCGCCCGCGGGTGGATCCGCGGACCGGGTTCACGCTCGACCACCTGCGCGCGGACGCCGTGATGGGCCAGGAACACCGCGGCGGAGAGCCCCACGGTTCCGGCTCCTGCGATCAGAACGTCTGTCATGGCATCCTCCCGTAGTGGGAACAGCGTTCCCGTTGTGGGAACAGTGTACCCACGACGGTAGAGTGCTGTCCATGGGAGACAGCGAACTCGTCTGGGCGCGCAGGCCGCGAGAGGTCCGGCGACCGGCGCTGAGCGTGGAGCGGATCGTCCGGGTCGCCATCGCCACCGCCGACGCCGACGGGCTGGATGCGCTGTCGATGCGCCGGATGGCGACGGACCTCGGATCGGGCACCACGTCGCTCTACCGGTACGTCACCAACCGCGACGAACTGGTCGACCTGATGACCGACAGCGTCCTCGGCGAGGAGCCGCCCGAACCGCTGACCGGCGACTGGCGCACCGACCTGCGGGCGGTCGCGACGCGGCAGCGCGTGGGCATCCTGCGCCACCCCTGGCTCGGCGCCGTCATGACCACCCGACCGGCGCTCGGGCCCAACGCGCTGCGCGCCGTGGACCTCGCCCTGACCGCGGCCGCCGGCCTGACGCCCGACATCACCGTCGCCGCCGACATCATCGCGCTGATCGGGAACTACGTCTTCGGCGCCGCCTCACAGGAACTCGCCGAGCGGGAGGCCCAACGGCGCACCGGCCAGACCGAGGAGCAGTGGCGCGCCTCGGTCGGGCCCTACATCCGCCAGGTCATCGAGGGCGGCGGCTACCCGCAGTTCGCCCGCCAGGTCATCGAGGCCGAGGACCGCACCTTCGCGGAGCGTTTCGAGTTCGGCCTGGCGTGCCTGCTCGACGGGATCGGGGCCCGCTGCCGACCCTGACCGCCGATCCCGAGCACGGCGGCCGGCCGTCGGCTCGGCCCATGGCCCGTGCGGCTCAGCCCATGGCCAGTTGGGCCGCCCGCCGCAGGACGTCCGGGGCCACCCCGGGCGGCTGGTACTGGTACCGCTTCAGGTGCGCCAAGAACTCCGGCTCCGGCGCGATGCCGTGCCGGGTGGCGAAGTAGGCCAGCGACTCCGACCACACCCAGAACCCGTCGGTGTGGAGGTGCAGCGGCACCACCTCGGGCCGCGCCGGGTCGAAGGGGTCCACGTCGAAGCCGTACGCCGCGACCGCGATCGGCGCCCGCCTCAGGTACCGGCCGACGAAGACACGTTCGAGGTCATCCAGCCGCTCGTCGGGCAGCGCCGGGCTCCCCTGCGCATCGGGCCGCACCGGCGAGACGCCGGCCAGTCGGAGTTCCCCGCTCACCGTGACTCCTGTCCCGAGCCTGCCAGCACCGAACGGTACGCCGCCGCCGCGGCGACCAGACTCGCGCGCCGGAACCGGCCCGGCTCGACCGCCCGCAGGCCTGCACCGCGCTCCGACCAGAAGGCCGAGTCGGGCACGGTACCCGTACCGTCGGGCAGGAACCGCAGCACCTCGTCGATCGCGGCGGCCGCCGAGGCCAGCGCCTCCCGATCCCGGTCGAGCGCCGCCCCGCCACCGTCCGGCGGGTCCGCCGGCCGCGCGCCCAGCAGGTCGGCGAGCCACAGCCACTCCCCCGCATCCAGCAGCTGTGAGGTCCCGTCGACCGACCACGCGCCCTCGGGCGGCACCACGAGCCGCTCGGGCTGGCGGAATTCGAACAGCCGCTCCCGGCCACACCGCTCGCACTCGCCCCGGTAGCGGCAGAGCCAGCCCCCGCCGGCCCCATCGATCCCGCCGGCCTCGCCGACCCTATCGATCCCGCCGGCCTCGCCGACCGAGCTGTCGCGCTCGAATCGCGCCTCGCCACAAACGCATGGATGCAGGTCCATGTAGAGATGCGCCTCACGACTGCTCCGCGCCAGCGGCGCGTCCACCGGCCCGCCAGCGTTCAAGGGGCCGCCACTTTTCATCGGGCCGTCGCTGTTCATCGGGCCGTCGCTGTTCATCCTGCCGTCACAGTTCATCGGGGTCCGGATGGGTGTCGGTGAACTCGCGCAGTCGGGCCCAGCGCTCCGCGCGCTCCCGCTCCAGGATGTCCCGACGGAATTCGTCGGGCACGGCCTGGTACACCTCGCGCCCGGTGGCGGTCCAGAACGCGCCGGCCGGCATCGCGGACGCACCGACGGGCAGGAACTTCAGCGCCTCGTCCACCGCCGCGGCCGAGTTCACCAGGATCGAGACCATGTCCTCCCACGCCTCGGGATCACGCCAGGCCCGCTCCGGGTCCACTCCGCCGGCCACCGTGTCGGCGATCCCCCCGTACGTGCGCGCCGCGATCCACCACTGGCCGGGGTCGATCAGTCCGGACGGGCCGTCGTCCGGAAAGGAGAAGCTGTCGGCGGCCGGCGGCCCGCCGGGCCGGTCGGGCACCTGGAAGGTGAATTCCCGCAACGCGCCGCATCGTTCACAGTCGCCCGCGAAGCGGATCGGCAGCACGCCGTCGCGCTGGGCAAGGACCTCGACGTCCCGCTCGAACCGCGACTCCCCGCATTCGCAGGGATTGATATCCATGTAGAGATGGGCCTCGGCGAAGGTCCGCGCGAACAGCAGCACCGCTGGGGTACCGGCCGGCCGGACACGCTCCGCACCGGCATCCGACGACATCATCAAGGTTGCCTCGCTCACCCTTCGGCGGGCCGGTAACGGGCCCCGAACTCTTCCCACTCCCGCTGGTACCGGGCCCGGGCCTCGGCGATCCGCGCCCGGCCGAACAGCTCCGTACTCGTCTGCCACAACTGGAGCCCGTCCGGTGTCCAGAAGGCGGTCGGCGGCGGTTGGTCGGCGTCCGGGGGGATGAACTTGGCCAGCTCGGCGGCTGCCGCGTCGGCGGTGCTCCAGGCCCGCCGGATCGCCAGGTACCACTCGCGGTCCGGCGTCCGGCCGGCGAGGTGCGTCATGCCCGCCTCGGCCTGCGCGGCGTTGCCCAGCTCCACCAGGCCCCACTGCCCCGCGTCGATCAGGGTCGACCGGCCCTGGCCGTAGGTGAGCCGCCCGAGCTGTTCCGCCCGGGCCTCGGAGTCGACCGGCACGGCCAGCTCGATGCGGTGGTGCTTCCCCTCGTACGGGCCGTCGAAGCGGACCACCCAGCTGTCGTCCTCCTTCGCCACGGTCGAGTACCTGCGGTAGTCGGCCCTCTCCCTCCCGATGAGCGTGACCTCGATATAGATGTACGCCTCGGCGATCGTTCGCGCCTCAAGCACCGTTACTCCTCTCTCCGCCGGCTGCCCCAGCCGCCACCGACCGGCGCGGCCGCGCAGCCGACGACCACCCCGGCTGCTGGGCGCCGACGGCCTGCAGCGCGACCATCGCGCGGAACAGCTCCAGGTGCCCCGGCGCCCGCGCACCCCCCGCAGCCGCCGGCCGGTCCGGGGCCGCCGGCCGGTCCGCCACGTGTGCCAGGTGCGCCAGCAGCGGCGCGGCCGGCGCCAGCTGGTATCGATTCAGGTAGTACGCCGTCGCGACGGACCAGACGAAGCGACCGTCGGTGCGCAGGTCCAGCGGTACCACCGCTGGGCGGTCCGGATCCAACACGTCGCCGCCCGGCTCCTGGGCGGCGAGCAGCGGCGTGTTCGCCGTCAGGTACGCGGCGAACCGCGCCCGCCGTGCCCCGTCGGACAGCCGCGGGTGGTCGGGGTCGAAGCGCGCGCCGAGCATCGGATCCACGGTGTCATACACGGCGGCCACGTGCACCGGGACGCCCGGTGCGGCGCACCACAGCAGCGCCGCGTGGCCCAGCGCCGACCGCTGGTACGGCGGCAGCGCCTGGGCCGCCCCGAACACCTCGACCTGCGGGTCGGGCTCGCCGTGCCGGGCCAGGGCGCACTGGAGCCGCAGGGCGAGCCGGGCGGGATCGGCACCGTCACCCGCCTGCGCCAGGTACACCCGACGCACGGGGATACCGGCGGAGCGCGAAAACCGGTACCCGCGCCACAGCGCCACGGGCCCGGGCCAAGGCGGGCCCTCCGAACACCGCTGTCGGGCGGCGAGGTCTGCGGCGCCGATGGCGGCGAGGTCTGCGGCGGCGCCGACGGCGGCGGAGTCCAGCTCATCCACCAGGCCGGGGTGGCGGTGCCGGTCCGGCCCGGCCGTGAGGTCCAGCCGGTGCGGAATGGCCCCTCCGGCCGCGCGTAGTACCGACGGCGCGGCCGGGGCGAACCGGTACGCCGGCTCCCCGACCGGACCGACCAGCGCGGCCAACGACGCAGCGGACGGCGCGGCGGACGGCCGATCCCCGGGCAGCAGCCAGGCCAGCAACCACGCGTCGGCGGGGTCCAGCGGGGCGCGCGCGGCCACCACGGCCGAGCCGACGTGGTGGCCGAGCGACCGCAGGTCCCCGGCGACCAGCCAGTGCCGCGCCTCGGCGAGCAGCCGGTCCGGGACCCGCCCGGCCAGCCGCAGCAGCAGGTCGTGGCACGCCGCCGCCCGCTCGGAGTACGCGTTCGCCGCGAGCCCGCTCATCGCCCACCCCCTTCGACCAGGTCCGGCGTCGTGACCCGCCCGGGGCCGTGCGGATTCCATTGCCCGACGATTTCGGTGAGCCGCCGATAAGTCGGCTCCGGCAGGTGCTCCAGCAGGTCGACGTCGTCATCGCCGCCGCCACTGCCACCGCCGCCGCCGGCCGCCGACCAAAGGCCGCCATCCTCGCCGAAGCACCCGGTGCTGGCCGACCGGATGCCCCGCATGATTTCGGACAGCGCGTGCTGGTGCTTCATCAGCATCCAGCCGAGAACCGCATGCGCGAACATCTCGGGCGCCACCCCCGGCACGTCCAGCGACCTGAAGAACGACATCATTCGGGCGGCGGTGCCGCGCACCCCGGCGTCGGCCGGCAGTCCCCGGTCGTCAAACACCCGGTCGCTCCACGGGTCGGGTCCAACGCCGGCCGGCAGGTCCCCGTCGCCCGGCCCCGGCGGGCTCGCCATCGCCGGCTCGTCGGACGCCGGCCCCGCCCCGGGCAACTCTTCCCCGGACAGCTCGTCCCCCGACGACTGGTCCTCGAACGGACGAGTCTCGGACGGGCGAGTCTCGGCCAGGGTCTGCCCCCACCGGTGTGTCTGGTCCGCCGAGAGCCGGGCGGCCGGCGACCCGTCCACCGGGCTCGCGGCCAGCGCGGCGTCGTGCAGCGCGGTCATCGTCTCGTGCAGGCCGGCGGCCGGCACCGCGGGGCCGGAGTCGCCCCGGTTGGGATCGTCCCCGCCGGGGCCGAACCGGTCGAGGCCGAACCGGTCGAGGCCGTGCTGCGTGCCGCTCAGCCGGGCGAGCGTGGCCGCCGCGGCGTCGCGCGCCGCCGGGTCGGACGCGAGCGCCTCCCCGAGTCCGCGCTCGATGCCCGCCATCCGCTCCGGCGACATGGCCTGCCGGTCGCCCATGCCCCGATCGCCCCGCCACCAGGCATCCTCGCCGGTGGTCACCGGGCGTCCGGCACCGGTCAGCGCCCAGCGCGGCCCGGCCTCGCCGCCGGCCGGCCCGTCGACGAGCCCACCGACCGGCTCGCCGCCCAGACCGCCACGCGGCTCACCATCGAGCCCACCGACCGGCTCGCCGCCCAGACCGCCACGCGGCTCACCATCGGGGCCGTGGGCCGGCTCGGCGCTCAGGTCGCCCCACGCCGTCGGCCGCGCGCGGCCCGGTGCCCCGGACCTGAAGATGTCCGGGCGGTCCTGCTCCGGCAGCGCGTCGGCGATCTGGCGCAGGTGCTCCAGGCGGGCGACCGCCATGCTCATCCGGTCGACCAGGTGTTCGGCCTGAAGGCGGAACACCTCCAGCCTGTCCTCGCGGGCGAACTTGAAGTTCCGGTAGATCATCTGTTGGCGTTCCTCGGCGATGTCCCGGAGTGCGACGTCGTGGAAACGGTCGCCCACCGCCCGGGTCGCCGAGAAGGCCCACGCGTTCACCGCCTTGGCGCCCTGCTGGATGGCGGCCTCGCCCGCCGCCATGGGCCCGCGGGTGACCACGTTGGCCCCGACCGCCAGGGCCTGGCCGACCGCGTCACGGGCCAGACCGACGACGCTGGCGCCCAGACCGGGCACGTCGCTGGGGATCGCGGCGTTGCTCCTGATCTCCGCCTCGATCCAGTCGCGCACCGCGGCGGACGTCTCGTCGGGCGACCGTCGCGGGTCGACGAGCAGCGAGTAGGTGACGTCCGAGTCGACTAGGTGGGCCCGCATTGCGGCACCTCCGGTCGGCCCGGAGCCGATCTCAAAGACGAAGTTGTCCGGGTCGCCGTCGGCCCGGTAGGTCACCCGGAAGGTGTTCCGGGAGCCGTCGACGGGCGAGACGGCGCCGTGGTGCCCGAGCCCGGTCAGGTGGCGGATCCGGAATCCGAGCTGCGTCGCCAGATCCTGCTCCGGCATCGGGATCGGACCGGCGTCGTGGCTCAGGTCCGCGACCCGGCCGGCGAGGTCGGTGTGCCCCGCGAGCTGCCGCTCGGTCACGCGTACCAGCTTCTCCAGGTCCTCGACCGCGGCCTGGTGCCGATCGCGGAGGTCGATCAACGCATCGGGCGTGACATCGCCCGCCCTCATCTGGCTGAGCACCCGGTGGAACGTGATGTCATGCTCGGTGATCTCGTGGTACCGGGTCAGGCCCTGCCGGAAGACGTGGAATCCCGCGCCCAGTCCGATGTACGCCGCTGTCCACAACGAACCAGTGGCCATCCCGATCAGCGCGGAGCTGCCCAGACCGGCCGTGCTCGGCAGGGCGTCCTCACGCAGCCACCGGCCGATCGTCATTCGATCGTCGCGGCGCCACAGGATGCCGTCGGCGATCAGGTGGATCGCCTTGCGGATCTCCGCCGGATCGGCCCGCGGGTCGACGACCAGCTCGAAGAAGCCCTTGCGCAGCCGGCCCTCGGCCGGCACCACCGGCCGGTCATCGTCGATCTCACGGTAATGAACCTTCAGGATCGGATCCCGCCTCGCTTCGATCTCCGCGTGGAACGATTCGCTCCCGTCGTTCCGGCTGAACAATGCCCGGAATTTCTTGGGCCGGCCCGGCTTCCAGTCTCCGAAGCTGTCGCGCAGCCCGTCGCCGACGGCCCGCTCGGCCTCCGCCCGGCCGGGTCGGGCCGGGCCGCCGGCCGGGACGTTCGCCGCCCCGATGACCCGTTGCACGATCGCCTCGGTCACCTCCACGCCTCGCTCGTTGAGGTCGACCACCTGCCGACCGAGGTTGCGGACGAGGTCCCGATCCAACCGCGTGGACGCCAACCGGTCGTGCGCCTTGCGCAGGTGCCACCGCTCGGCCTCGCTGTGGCCGAGCACCGCCTTGCCGATCCCCTCCGCCATGGCGGTCGCCCCACTGGAACTGGCCAGAATGAGAGGCAGGTGGGAGTCGGCCAGTTCGGCCGGCCCGTAGGTGAGCAGCTGTTGGCGCGCCTCCGGACCGACGCTGCGGCTCAGGTGCGCCAGCGGGCCCTGCCGGAAGCGGGCCAGCTCGTGCTGGTGCGTAGCCACCCTCCAGAGGGCACCGCGTACCACGTCGTGCAGTTGGGCGGCGCCGGCCGTGGCCAGCTCGGGGGGCACCCCCAGCACCACGGTGTTACCCGAGTAGTCAACGGTGATCGTGTCGGCCCGCGTCTGGTGGGACACCTCGACCCTGATCACGGCGTTGCGGCCGTCCCGGATCACCAGCTTGTACCGGTCGCCGGACAGCGGCTTGATCCGCTTGAGCTGGTCGATGCCGATCTCGCCGGGGGTGTCCGGGGCCCCCAGGCGGCGGCCGATCGCCTCGATCTCGTCGCCGACGGCGGTGCGCAGCGGTTCGGCGATCCGCTCGGACACGAATCCCTGGCCACCGGCGGGCGGAATCTCCGGCGCCACCTGGCGGCGGGCCAGGGTCGGGTCACCGGTGGCCACGTCGGCCAGCCCGTCCAGCTTCGCGAAGGTCGCGTCGATGCGCGACTGCAGTCCGTCGCGCGCCGCCTGGTCGCTGCCGGCGTACAGGGACAGCACCTGGTCGTGCGCTGCCTCCAACTTGCGCAGCGCCAGGTTCCGGCTGATCCGGTTGCCGGTGACCAGATCGACCGCGAGGGTGGTCACCGTGGTGTAGATCAGCGACTCCGCGTCCAGCAGGTGCGCGACGCCGTACGCGGCACCGCCGGATGCCGCGGTGGGCAGGCCGCGAACCAGCTGTTCGACCAGCGTCGCCGGTACCTCGTGCGGTCGGCGGTCCTGCTCGCTGACCTTGCGATCCAGCGTGAACACCAACTCGTCCCGCACCGCCGCGCGGGTCATGTCTGCCGCGACGCGGTTCGCCACGACCAGCTCGAAGTGCCGGTCGACCGGGGTACCGCGGAACTCCATCGGTCTGTCCCCGGTCGTGGTACCGGAGCGCAGCTCGAAGGTGAACGTGACCCGACCCTGTTTGGACCAGCCGTCCGGCTCCACCCGGAACATCGAGTGCCCCGGTACCGGCACGGGCGTGATCTTCATGCCGGCGAAGTCGGTGCTCACCAGGTCCGTCGTGTCGGTACCGAGCAGGTGCCGCACGATTCCGACCGACGGCTGCGGATCGTTGGCCGGCGACCGGCGCCGGTCGAGCATCGCCCGAGCCTGGTCGGAGAGGCGGCCGGCGGCCAGGTCGGCGCGCCTCCCGGAACCGGCGAAGCCGGACCGCAGGCCGTGGTCGTCAATGAAGCGGTCGAGGTCGGCCTCGATCGCCGATCGGTCGGCGCCGGTGGCCGCGTCGTGCAGCCCGACCAGTGCCTCGAACTCGCCCAGGTGAGCCAGGTCGCGCCCGCTCAGACGCGGCGAACGGCCCGGTGCCGGGTCGGGCACCAACGCGTCCTCGCCACCCAGCCGACCGCCGTGGCGACCGAGCGCCCGGGTCAGCCGGTTGCCTCGGGCGGCCTCGACCTCGCCGCCGGTGTGCCCCACCGCGCGGGCCATCAGCCGCTGTACCCCCGCCCGATCGAGGCGGTTCACCGCGTCCGGGGAGAACTCCAGCCGGTGCGGCGCGTCGCCGGCGCCCAGGGTCAGCGTGAACGGCCGGTCGAGGCCGTCGGCGGTGCGGAACTCGACCCGGAAGGCCCTGCCGGACGGGGGCCGCACCTCGACCGTCCGGTCGTCGACGACGTGTACCGCGCCGAGGCCGCGCTCGGCGCCGGCCGACCCGATCGGGACCGAGATCTGCACCGCCGCCTCGTACAGCCGGACCGGCAGCCTCGGGTCGACCGCGCCGGACGGCGGCGGCAGGTGATCGGCCAGCCCGGCCAGGTTCAGCCGGTCGGTGTCCAGCCTCCGGACCCAGGTGTCGCCCCGCCCGTCCACCTCCACCTGGTAGTGCTCGACAGTCAGATCGCCCCGCACCAGCGCGCGGTGGATCTCGTCCAGTTGCTCGGGGTGGTCGCGCAGGTAGTCGTGCAGCCCCGGGTCGTACTCCAGGACCTGCCGGACGAACTCCGGGGTACCGCGCTGCGCCAGCGTGCCGTCCTGGACGAGCTCGGGCCGGCGCGCCGGCGCGGTCTCCACCACCACCAACCGGTGATCCACCCTGTCGAAGCCCGCCGCGCTGAACTCGCCCACCGGGCGCGGATTGCTGGACGGCTGGCCGACGAGCACGTCCGCGCCGGTGATGCCGAACCGATCGGCGAGCAGGTCCCGCGCCGCGGCGAGCGCGACCTCCTGGCCCGCCGCGCGCAGCTCCGCCATCCGCGGGCCCCGGTAATCGGCGGCGGCGGCGTCCAGCTCATCGATGGTGGCGAGCTTCGCGGGGTCGTCGGCGTACGTGGCGCGCAGCTGGCGCAGCGTCTCGGCGCGCCGGCCGCCGGGGCGCGGGTCGCCGGATAGGCTGTTCAGTCCGTCCACGCCCAGCTCCCGCAGCCGCGGCTCCAGCTCGTCGCGGCGGAACCGCTGGCGCTGGGCTCGCAGCTCCTCCACCCGGGCACGGGCCCGCGCCACCGGGTCGGGCGACGTGCCGGACCGGTACCGCTGGGGCCCGGTCTCGACGGCCACGTGCGCGACCGATCGCCCCTTGTCGAGCAGTGGGTCGGACAGCCGCCGGCCGGTGGCGGCCGACATCAGGTGGAAGTGCCCCGGCGTCCGGTACGTGCCGGGCGGGTCCAGCTCGTGGTGCAGCCGGTGGTCGGGCTCGTCCCGGTAGGTGTGTTCGCGATCCGCGTCGAAGTGCAGCCGGCCGTCGCCGTCGCGGTGGCTGCGCAGCGGGTCGCCGATCGCGTGCGCGACGCCCTGCGCATCGTGGTACAGGTGCGGGCCGCCGGCCGGGCCGGGCGCGGCGAACCGCGCCACCGCGCCGACGTCCTCCAACTCGCCGACGCCCTCCAACTCGCCGACGCCCTCCCGCTCGCCGACGAGCGACATCCCGCCGGCGAGCGCCAGTTCGTCGTCGAGCGTCATCCCGTCAAGGAGTGCCAGCTCGTCGGTAAGCGTCGTTTCGTCGGTGAGCGTCGTTCCGTCGGTAAGCGTCGTCTCGTCGGTGGCCGGCCGGCCGCTGTCCGGTGCGCCGCCCTCCTCGGTGATTTCGACCCCGTTCCCGTCAAACGTGCGCCAGTGGCCCCGCACGTCCCGCGCCGGCACCCGGCCGTTGTCCGGGTCGGGTGGCGCGATCACCTCACGGCCTCCCGGGTACGACCAGATCAGGTCGGTCGGCGCGCTGACCTCACGGCGCAGGACCACGGCGATCCGGGCCGCGCCGGGGTTCTCGCCGCCGCCCAGGCCGCAGGAGATCAGCCTGAGCGCGCCGTCGCCGAGGTCGACCCGGCCCGAATCGGCGAGCCTGGCCACGCCGTGCGCGTACTGCTCCGGCAGGATCCGCTTGCCACCGACGACGACGGTGCCGTCACGCAACCCGTGCGCGCTGAGCCGGACGTGGCCGCCCTCGGCCGGGGCGGCGTCGGCCAACTCGCGCATCCCCGGGTCGCCGGTGAAGTCGTACCCGCCGGACCGGGTCCGGTACAGGGAGTCCGTCATCGTCCGGTACGCCTCTTCGAACGAGGTGACCAGCGGGTGCTCGCCCGGCGTCGCCGCGACGTCGCCCGGCTCGTGCCCGACCTCGGATTCGTGGCCGACCTCGGATTCGTGGCCGGCCGCCGGCTCGCGTCCGGCCGTCAGGTCGTGGTCCCCGGCCAGGTCGTGGTCCTCGGCCAGGTCGTGCTCCTCAGCCCGGTCGTGCCGAACCTCGGGCTCATGGCCCACCGGGTCAGGGTCGATGGCCGGGTCATGGCGGGGGGCCGAGTCACGGCCGGGGGCCGAGTCGCGGCCGAGGGGGTCCGGCTCGGTGCCGTGCTCCGTGGCGTGGGTCGGCTCGTGCCCATGCTCCGAGGCGGCCTGGTACTCCTCCGGGCCTTCGGCCCGCCGGTGGTCCTCCCACTGCCTGTCCTCCACCGGATTGGTGGGTTCTCCGTGCTGGTTCGGCAACGGCTCGACGTCGAGGGTCGTGGTGCGGGCATCGGCGGGGTCGGCGCCCCGGTCGAAGTCCGGACGATCCGGCAGGACCACCTGCTCGGCCCCGACCTCGTCGGGCTGCGCCGGCGGATCGGGACGCACCGGGCCGGGCGGGAGGGTCGACTCGCCGATCGGCCGGTCGGTGTCGTGAGTGGACGGCGACGCCGGCCGCGACCCGGCTAGGTCGCCGTGGGACGGCGACGGCTCCCGCCCCGCCGCCGTGGTGTCCGAGGGGGCGGGGTGCTCCGACCTCACGTCCGGATGCGGGGTGACGGCCTGTTCCCGCGCCGCCGGAGCGTCCGCACGCGCCGCCGGAGCATCGGATTCGGCCCGCCGGGTGTCACCGATGGGCGATGCGCCACGGGCCGACCCGACAGCCTGGGAGGCCCCAACAGCCCGGGAGGACTGCGCATCGCGGGAGGACGGCGCCGTGCCTTCGCGCGCCGGTACCCGCGGATCCCCGCCACCCGAACCGCCACCCGACCCGACGGCCGGCTCGGCGACCCGGATCCGCTCATCCTCAGCCACCCCGGCTCCGGCGTCATACCGCGTAGCCTCGACCGATCGCGTGCCAGTCTCGACGGCGGTGGGTTGCGCCGTCGGCGCCTCGTCGTCGGCCGCCACCTCCGCCGAGAGGTTCGGCTCGCGCGGATCCGGCGGGTATCCGTCGGTCCGCACCTCGGGTACGCCTCGCGCCGGCCCCTCGATGAGCCGGCTGGCCAGCCCGCCGGCGCCGTGCTTGGCGGCGCCCAACCCGCCGTAGCCGGCGCCGCTGACCAGGTCCCGGACCCAGTCGACCCGCCGGCCGGTGACAGCCGCCGTGACGGCGTCCCAACTCGTGGATGCGACCGCCATCGAGGCCATCGAGCCGACCATGCGATGCCCCAGGAAAGTGGTCACCGGGCCGCCCAGGGCGCCCGTGGCCAGACTAGATCCGACGTCCTTCGCCAGCGAGACGATGGTGAGCTTCGGGTGATGCCCTTCCAGCCCCTGCAACGCGCTGAAGCCCAGGGTGGTCTTGAGTTGAAACGAGGCGAACCCTCGGGCGCCCTGCCAGACGTTGCCGAGCAGGTTCTTGCCCACGTCCTTCCAGGCGGGTACGGCGCCCTGCTCGCTCAGTGTCTTCAGCGCGTCCCGGTAGGCGGTCCGTCTCACGCGCTGAGTGGCGACGCGCTGCGCGGCCCGTTCGCCCAGTGCCGAGCCGACGCTCCGTTCTGCGACCATTTTCCCGATGAGGTCGCGTACGCCGCCCTCCAGTCGGTTCTTGGCGAACGCCGCCGCCGCGCGCTCCGCCGCGTTCCGGGCGGTCAGCCGATTGCCGACCCAGGTGACTGGCCGCAGCAGCCGCCGGCCGAGGCTCTTCGCGCCGTCACCGGCCAGGTCGGAGCCCGCGTCGGCGAGCGCGTCCGAGGCCAGGCCCTGCCCGGCGCCGGTGAGCGCATCCGCGCCGGCGTCGGTGAGCGCATCCGCGCTGGCGTCGGTGAGCGCATCCGCGCCGGCGTCGGTGAGCGCATCCGCGCCGGCGTCGGTGAGC